>JBBRGW010000019.1:0-19073 GCA_038223525.1 Pirellulales bacterium | reverse complement strand
TCCGCAGCTAGTTCGCCGTCTACCAAAACACTCTTGTTCGGTTCGATCCAATTCACCAAGGCCGGTGAGCCTGGATTGAAATTAACGACGACGTCCGTCGGAGGTGAGGGCATGCCTTCCGGGAATTCCAACTCCAAACCTTTGTCGGTCAATTTGGATTTGGCGGAATACGAACCTTGAGACAGCGCCACCTCCGACTTGTAACGCCATGTTCCTGGTGGCCAATCCGAATTGGATAGCTGCCAACTCTCGAAGTCCTTCGTGACCAAGCTTCGGACACCGCTTTCGATATTCTCTGAGGGGACAGCAAAGCCGTCGGTTTTACTCACCAGATCCATCGAGCGACTTTCGGCTAGATAGACGGCCGCCTTGCTCCGAATGAGACCGCCGCCGTTGGGCCAAAACTGGGCATACTGGAGTTCGGATACGAGAGAGGGAATATCGCTTCGGGTCCATGTAGCCGCCAAGACCAGCGGTATCGTCGAGGCGATCGCAACGCCAGGAGCAATCAATCCAATCCGCCGCAAATCACCCGCGAAAGCAGTCCCTATCCCTGCAGCAACCAGCAGGATACAAAACCCGACCAAGATAGAACCGACCAATTGCCTCGATACGACGGGTGAGCCAATCAGTTGGAGTGGGTAAGACGGTTCGAGCGCGTCAAAGGGTTCCGCCAGTTTGGTTGAATTTAAAGAGCTAGAAACGGTCCCTTCCCAAAGTGGGGCCGTAAAACGAGATTGAGACATTTGATCATTAGATTGCGATTTCCGGGGCGTAAGCCACGCTTTGCTCTCAAGTGTTGTAATGAGCAATTCACCGTCGCCAACCTTCATGCTGATCGCTGCTGGCCAACCATCGATCGAATGCGTCACTCGCCCCCCCTGTTGCAATACTCGCTTCATGCGCATGGGTTGGTCGCTGTCGATCGTGCGATCCTGCAATGCCAAGACGGTCGGCGAATTGATTTCCATTACGATGTGGTTCAGCTCCACGGTTTCGACGGTTTCGCATTGCTGATCATTTACCAATAGAGGTCGAACCATTGAGGCATCTATTTCATCGAGCATGATCAAGACGTGGCCTCCGCGTTGTAAAAACGCCTGCAAAGTCGTCACGACGGCGGTATCCATGAGCGTCTCGCGTTTTCCAACGACCATCGTTTCGACACCCTTCCAGTCGACAGAACTCAAGGGCATGGGTTCGCTATCGAGCAGGATACAACGACGTGTTAACCCCAAATCAATTCGAGAAGCCAACACCAATTCATACGATGCATAAGGTTCCGTTTCAGGCCATCGCCAATAGGCTCCATCCAATGGCTCAAATGGCAAAGCGATCGCTGTTGAAACGAGTTCTTCGTCAAATTGCAAAGTCAGCGTTTCGGATACCGGCTCATCCCCCTTTTTCAACATGACTTCACGACCGTTCTCAATCGCGTTCAAGGTGACGCTGACGCTGATTGGCGAAGTGGTCGTTTTAGGAGAAACACGGATGTGCAAATCAAAGTCCTTTTCTTCGCCCGGTCCAAGTTCGACTTGACGTCGATCTTCATCGCCGCTTTGCCCTACCAGCCTACCCACCAACTGGCCTATCGCGGCCACTTTGCCAGAGTTGCGAACCGATGCCTGCAGCGCGATCATTCCCCCTTTTTTGATGCGGGTCACGGGGGCTTTAGAGAGCCGAACGAATTCAAGGCCGGCACGAACAGCCGGCTCAGCCCGGGCCGCGCCGCCGCAAGTGCTCCAGCCAAAAAAAATTGCGATCAGGATCCAGCATTGCAGAAATCCATTGGCGAATCGGAGCATATAGGACTAGCGGTTGAATGATTAAAAAAGAGGAAGAAGACAACTTCGCTAGCCGAAGCCAACGCAAGGGTCTTATTTGCACTTTGCATCACAGCAATCGGAGTTTAATCCAACATTGGTCTCTCGTCGAGCAACCCAGGGAGGCTTTCCCATTTTCGATTACGCCTATGCAACCATTCGCCATTGGGCGTTAGCCCAGGTTTTCGTCGAAGCGAGGTAGTTTGGGACTATTGTTGTAGTCGGGACCATTGTCCCGATCGAATCATGAGCGTGGTCCCGAAAATATCATCGGGCAGGACGATGGTCTCATCCTACGGTTGGTCACCGCGGAATCGGGGCTGACGCCCAAACGGCTCGCCAGAGTGCTTTCACTCAGCTAGATTGTTCGGTTTTCTCCACCTATTGGACGTTGCAATGTCTAACATTCCTGTCGTAACCTACAAACGATCGATCGAGGGCATTTCGGCTGTCTTGCTGCCGTGGAAGCCCGATGGCAACATCGATTTTGATTCGTATTTGCGAGGACTGGAACGGACCTGGAAGTGCGGTTTGACCCCCGCGGTCAACATGGATACCGGCTACGCCAATCTTCTAAGCCCTCAGCAAAGGAACGAAATCCTATTGTCGGTAGCTCAAATGGCGGCGGGACGTGGATTCGTTGCAGGGGCTTTTGTGGAGGATCTTCAAGGGGACGTGGTTCGAAACTACATCGACCAATGTATCTTGATTCAAGAGTCAGGAGGGACTCCAATCCTCTTCCAATCTACACGACTGACTGAATTACCAAAAGATAAACTCGTAGACGCGTATCGCAAAGTGGCAAAGGAATGCGATCGAGTGCTCGGTTTCGAACTTGGAAAGATGTTCGCGCCCTTTGGAGAGATCTACGATTTAGATACGTTTCGTGCACTGCTTTCGATTCCGACATTGACTGGAATCAAACATTCGTCTTTGTCACGCGAGCTTGAATGGCAACGTCTCGCGATCAAGAATCAGGAGCGGCCCGAGTTTCATGTTTACACCGGCAACGATCTTGCGATCGATATGGTCCAATGGGGTAGTGACTATCTATTGGGGCTCTCGGCTTTCTATCCAGAAGCGTTCTCGAAGAGGGACAAGTACTGGGCCGCGGGCGATGCGAAGTTTTATGAGTTGAATGATTGGCTGCAGTATTTGGGGTTCATTGCATTTCGAGATCCCGTTCCGGCATACAAACATAACTGCGCGATGTTTTTGAAACTGCGAGGCATCATCGATTCCGATGCGTTGCCGCCCAAAGCAGTGGCTCGGCCTGATAGCGACTACCCGCTTTTGGCGTTGGTGCACGAACGAATTGATGCCTTGATGCGATGAGCAAGTTCGAACATCTTCGCCACAAACCGCCGACGCAACTCGTTACTCAACGAGAGTTGTTGCTCGTACTGGCTCCAATGCGCAGCAACGTCAACCTCAGCCGTATCGTTCGACTTGCAGGGTGCGTTGGGGTCACACGCATCATTCAGTGTGGACAAGGAAAAGTCGACCGGGAGATCGCGCGGGATGCCGTCGATGTTGTGGAGATCGTGCTCCGAAGGTCTCTGCCCCCGGTGCTGGAGCAATTGCATGCAGACGGCTACATCCGTGTTGGGTTAGAGCAAACAACGAATTCGGTCTGCCTTTATGATTTCCAATTCCCGAGCAAAACGGCGCTCGTGATCGGAGCGGAACGAGAAGGATTGGACCAGCAAGAGCTGGATCGTTTGGAACATGTGGTGGAAATCCCAGTCTACGGTCAGCCATATAGCTACAACGTCGCGACGGCAACGACCATGGCCGTTTACGAATACTGCCGGCAGTTTCATCCGTCTAAATAGACGCGTCGATCGCAGCGACTAGGCCAGCTGCCTTCGTCCAAGTTTCTTCTTCTTCTTGTTCGGGTACGCTGTCGGCCACGATGCCGCCGCCCACTTGAAATTGCCACCAGCCGCGAGATGCGGTCAATGTGCGAATGAGTATGTTCCAATCCATGTTTCCGTCGGAACCTATGTATCCTAACGATCCGCAATACGGTCCGCGGACGGTTGGCTCAAGTTCCGCAATGATCTCCATCGCTCGAATCTTGGGAGCGCCTGTGATGCTGCCGCCAGGGAACATAGCTGCGACCAAATCGGTCGCGCTCGCTTCTGGTCGCAATCTTGCACGAATGCTGCTGACCAAATGGAGCACGTAGGGAAACGCTTCCACCTCGCATAATTGATTTACATTTAAAGAATCGATTTCGCACACGCGAGACAGGTCGTTGCGTAGCAAATCCACGATCATGATGTTTTCAGACCGGTCCTTTTCACTGCTTTTCAACTCGAGCGCGGTTCGGCTTTCTAGGATAAGATCAGCCGTGCGAGGGCGAGTTCCTTTGATAGGCCGCGTTTCGATCCATCGCTCGTGCACTTGAAGAAATCGCTCTGGCGAAGCGCTGATGATTTGCGCGGTGCCAATGTCCAAGTAGCCTGCGAAGGGAGCCGCGTTGACTCGCCGAAGCCTTTGGTACAAAGTTGCGGAATCGCACCGCGCGGGGCAAAGTAGACGCTGGGATAAATTGACTTGAAAGATATCGCCAGCATAAATATAGTCCCTCGCTTTTTGGACCACCTCGCGAAAACCAAAACTATCGAAATTGCCAAGCCACCCACCACCTAGACGTGTCTCAAATTGCGGGGCGGTTAAGCCGTGAGCCATCGCATGGACATGATGCATGGGGGGCGCTGAGCGAGCGTTCGATGTCGAATTTGTTGACGTCAAAGTATCCTTGGCGTTTTCGAGGAGTTTGAGAAACTGATTGCTCCTTTGGATCGCTCGATCGGACCTCGTTTGTGAAGATGCCTCGATGGAAAATCCTTGAGAGATTAACCAGCCTTGCTCCGAATGATGATCCCAAGCCAAGACGACATCGTAGAGCGCAAGTGAGGCTAGTGGCAAATCAAATTCGTTGTGCAGCGCGGCGGGTACTCGCTCAAAGCAACGTCCTAATTCGTAGCCCATAAAGCCTGCCGCTCCGCCTTGAAATGGAGGCAAGCCGGGAATCGTTGTGGAACGAAATCGATCGAGCCAGTGCTCGAGTTTAGCGAGTGGATCGGCAACGACCCGATTTACCGTTAGCAAGTCGATCGGGTCTGCAGCGAGAAAACTGTATCGAGATTGCGGATCGCCTGCCAAAGCGCTATCCAACCAACAGCAATGAGGCAGATGCTTGAGGCGTTCGAAGGCCAATGATGCGGTCATTTGCTTCGGAAGCAACACAACATGGGTTGGCGTTGTTGCGTCAGTCATAGATACCAAAGAAGAAAAACGAACTTGGACAAAGCACTAGTTAGAGGTAATTGTGCCTCAATGACAACCCGACGATGCGCATGGAATCCGATTCGTCGCTATAATTATTAGAATTGTCCAAAAGTCGCTTGACTGCGGTTTAAAGCGCCTAAATCCCATGACTGGGAACGCAACCCTCGAATAGAAATGCTTTGTTAAATGAGTTTAGACTGGGATAGGTTGATTGAACTGATCGGCAAACACCAAAAATTTGTGCTTACGAGCCATATCCGCCCCGATTGCGACGCGCTTGGTAGCGAACTTGGAATGGCAGGAATCCTTGAGGCGATGGGCAAGGATGTTGTAATAGTCAATGGGCATCAAACCCCTCCGATACTCACTTTTCTCGATCCCACAGGCGGTATTCGGGTTATCGGAGAGAACATTCTGGGAGCAGACGTAAGTGGTGATTGCCTTATCGTTCTCGATACCAGCGCTTGGGCCCAGCTAGGGCCGATGGCAGAAGTGCTTCGTCGGTTCGAAGGGACCAAAATTGTCATCGATCACCATGTTGGCGAAGATGATTTAGGGGCCGAGTTTTTCAAGGACACCAGCGCGGAGGCCACCGGCCATTTGGTGGCTTTGCTCGCCAAAAAAGCAGGGATAACCATCAATAAACAAATGGCGACTGCATTGTATGCCGCAATCGCAACGGATACCGGATGGTTCCGATTTGCGTCGACAACGAGCGATACCTATAGAGTTATCGGGGATCTGGTCGACTGCGGTGCGTCCCCCTCGTCGATTTATGGTGATCTTTACGAACGGGACACGCTCGGGCGAGTTCGACTCCGGGGGCGAATTCTTTCGCGTGTGCAAGTCGAAAGCAATGGCTTGCTCGCACATACATTTGTGCGCAAAGAGGATTTTGTCGAATCGGGGGCGCTCGCGAGCGATACCGAGGACGCAATCAACCTTGCGTTGGCGATAGTTGGCGTAAAAGTGGCTGTAATTATGATTGAGCAGCTTAAGGGTGGTTTTAAGGTGAGTTTCCGCTCCCGTTGTCACGTTGATTGCAATGTGCTGGCACGGCTTTTTGGAGGGGGGGGGCACCGCGCCGCGGCCGGAGCCTTCATCGAGGGAGACTTCAACGAAATTCAAACACGTGTACTTCAAGCCACCCGATCTGCGCTCAATAACAAACCTCTCTATGCTTGATTTGCTTCGATTCGCTCTGGCGATTCTGCCGCTTGCGGCGTACACCAACGTGCTTGGATTGCTGCGACTAAGGGCCCGTCCGACGGTGTTGAGCGGAGCCATGGATACGCTTTTGCTCGGGCTTGCCGTCGTTGGCATTGTTGCCATTGGACCCATTGAGCTCTTCTTTCCGAGAGCTGCTTATTCGTTGCTTGGTGGGTGGGTTTGGTTTGTACTTATTGCGTTGTATTTCTTTATTCTGATGCTTATAGCACTGAATAGTTCTCCGAAATTGTTGGTTTACGGCTTGGATGCAAATCAGCTCAAGATGCAGCTGTGCGAGTTGCTTGCTGAGAACCAGATCCAAGCGGATTGGCTTGGTAGTTTGGTCGAGTTGCCCGAGTTGGGAGTTCGTGCTTGCATAGAACCGGCGGCTCGAGGCTGTATTTCTCAAATCCAAGCGGCCGGAAAAGTCCAGAACTTGACCGGCTGGTTTACGTTGGAGAGGTTTTTGGTGGAAAAGGTTTCTAAAATGCGCACTCGCCAACGCCGCGAAGCGGCTTTTTGGTTGGTAACGAGTTGCGCCCTATTTGGTCTTGCGGCAGTTTTGATCAGCAACGAATTGCCTCGGTTGCAGCAGGCGATTGCAATTTTCTTTGAAGCGCAGTGAGACTGCTCAGACGCTGGCAGTGTCTGCCAAGTGTCGGGATTGTGATGCAAAACTTAGATTTGTGCGTCAACATCATCAAAAAAACATTTTTGCCGTTG
Organism: Pirellulales bacterium; assembly: GCA_038223525.1. Classification (GTDB taxonomy): domain Bacteria; phylum Planctomycetota; class Planctomycetia; order Pirellulales; family Pirellulaceae; genus JBKCUI01. The sequence continues at coordinate 12,018 of JBBRGW010000019.1, read as the reverse complement.
ACGACTTGGCGTCACATTCCTATCTTCTTGCGTCCCGCGTTCAACGTAGGGCTTACGAGATCGTCTGAGGCCAAAAACCTGCAGACAAACTGACGTTTTCAAAGGTAGAGATTAGCTGTGTCCGGATCGCATGAAGTCATTAGAATTCGAATGGAAGCTTATGACCATGCCGTTTTGGATCAAAGCGCTCTGGAGATAGTGGAAACCGCTAAGCGGACCCACTCCGAGGTGCACGGCCCGATTCCTTTGCCAACTCGCATCGAGCGATACACGGTCCTTTCCGGTCCAAATATCGATAAAAAGGCGCGTCAGCAATTTGAGATCAGAACGCACAAGCGTCTGATCGATATCAAGCAAGCTACTGCGAGAACGATCGAAGCTCTAAATAAGTTGAGCTTGCCCGCTGGTGTTGATATTAAAATCAAAGCAACCACGCGGTAGGAATTTTACGCTTAAACGGCATCCATCAGGTTTTCCCAATATGAAACGGAAGCTCTGAAGGTAACCATCGATTTGGCGATTGAAGTTGCGGTAAGCCGCCTTTTTCGCAGGTCTGCTCTTAAAATGGGTAGGTTCGTCGATGTGTCCTTCGCAGCAAACGATTTACGGAATAAGGCGAATGAGCAAAGGTATCCTCGGCCGCAAGGTCGGAATGACGCAGATATTTGAGAATGACGGTCGCGCTGTGCCAGTCACAGTGATTGAGGCTGGGCCTTGCCATGTTCTTCAAGTTCGAACCGTAGATCGTGATGGTTACGAAGCGACGCAGTTGGGTTTCCTGGATAAGCCGCGACGGTTAGCTAGTCGCGCCGCCCGTGGTCAAGTCGCCGGTATTTCCAGCAAGCGTTCAGAAAAAATCAAAGCGGCCGGTGGCGCAATTACAGTTAAGGCTGATTGTGAGCCGAAGCGATTTATTCGCGAGTTCCGCGGCCCTGCTTCTGCCGAAGTTGGTGCAGAGGTTAAGGTAACAGTTCTTGAAGGCATCAAGTCTGTTGATGTTACGGGTATAAGTAAGGGGTGTGGTTTCTCCGGTTGGATGAAGCGACATAACTATGCTGGGCAGCGAGCGACTCACGGTGTTAAAAAGGCCCACCGTCACCCTGGCGGGACGGGTGCTGGTACTTACCCGGGACGTGTTCGTAAGGGTAAAAAGGGTGCTGGTCAGTACGGCAACGATCAAATCACGATGCGTAATCTATTAGTGGTTCGCATTGACGGCGAGAATAATCTTCTGTTGGTTCGGGGTGCAGTTCCTGGTCCAAACGGCGGCTACGTTATCATTCGCGAAACCAACAAAGTCGGCTAGAGAGCATTAGGCGTAATTAGATGACAACACTACCAGTTTATGATATGTCGGGTGCAAAGGTGGGCGATTACGAAATCGATCCGCAATTGCTTGCCCCCAAAGTGAGCAAGCAGTTGCTTCACGATGTCGTTGTTATGTACTTGGCTAATCAGCGACAAGGAAGTAACAAAACAAAGACCCGTGGTGAAGTCTCGGGTTCGACAAAAAAGATGTACAAGCAAAAAGGTACGGGTAATGCTCGTGCTGGCTCAAAGCGAAGTGGTGTTCGTCGTGGTGGTGGACACATCAACGCTCGTCAGCCTCGATCTTACTATTATCGTTTGCCGCGCAAAGCGATTCAGGCTGCGACTCGGATGGCTATTGCTTCCAAGATTTCGGCTGGCTCGGTTGTTGTAGTGGATCAGATCAAGATGGATTCGCCAAAGACAAAGCTGCTCGCTTCCGCGTTGAAGGCAATGGGGCTTGAGGGGCAAACAAAGACGCTGGCGATTGGTGGATTGGATCGCAATATTTACCTGAGTGGACGAAACATTGAGGGGCTGACGATCAGTCCTGTGGCGGATCTCAACGCTTTGATCGTGTTGCGACCACGCAAATTGGTGATGACCAGAGAAGCTCTGGATTGGATCAAGGCGAAGGCCAGTGCATAGTGTTCGCTGAGGCCGAACGCCGAGAGCGATCTTAATCGTAAACAACGCAGAAACAAATCATGGCAAAGCAACAACCTAAAAGCAAAATCGTACTGACTCCGCATCAAGTGGTGTTGCGTACGTTGGTAACGGAGAAAGGTGTCCACAAGGCCACTCGTCAGAATCGTTACGCATTCGAGGTCAATCCTTTAGCGGATAAACCCGCGATCAAGGCAGCGATCGAGGAATTGTTCAATGTAAAGGTTGTGGCTGTAGCAACGCAAAACCGCCAAGGCAAAGCACGGCGTTATCGTGCTCGTCTGGGCGTGACGAAGGCCTGGAAGAAGGCGATCGTCAAACTTAGCAGCGAACACAAGATCGACTTCTTCTAGGAAGCGCCTTCTTAAAGGAAAACGTAGGACACGATCATGGGCATTCGAGTATACAAACCAACATCAGCAGGTCGGCGAAATTCGTCGGTTAGTGACTTTGCTGAATTGACACCAGGTGCTGTTCCTGAAAAGGGATTGCTGGTACGCCTCAAGCGACATGGTGGACGAAACAATCAAGGCTTCATCACGTCGCGGCATCGCGGTGGTGGGCATAAGCAAATGTATCGGATCATCGACTTTAAACGGAAGAAAGATGGTATACCTGCAAAGGTAGATTCGATACAGTACGATCCTAATCGGTCGGCGCGAATCGCGTTGCTCCATTATGCGGATGGTACGAAGACATACATTGTGGCTCCAGATGGACTCAAAGCAGGTGCGACATTGCTCAATGGAGCGGATGCGCCGCCGACATTGGGTAACTGTTTGCCGATGAAAAATATTCCACCGGGAACGGAAGTATGCTGTGTGGAGATGACTCTGGGGCGTGGTGCAGCTCTCTGCCGTTCGGCTGGTTCGTCTGCTGTTTTGATGGCACGCGAAGCGGGTTGGGCGCAGTTACAGTTGCCGAGCGGAGAAATCCGTCGAGTGCCGAGCCAGTGTAGAGCTACTATTGGTAGGGCTAGCAATCCTGATCACGGGGCGATTCGAATCGGTAAGGCCGGACGAAATCGTTGGAAGGGTTGGAGGCCTCACGTTCGCGGTACGGCAATGAATCCTGTGGATCACCCGCACGGTGGTGGTGAAGGTCGAACCAAGGGTGGACGTCACCCGGTGAGCCCGACAGGTAAGTTAGCAAAGGGTGGTTTCACAAGACGACCACGCAAGCCAAGCAACTCCGCTATTATTCGTCGACGCAAGTCGGTTCGTTACGGTCAACTGAAACTGAGATAGTTAAGGGAAGAGTTCTGAAACATGGGACGTTCGACTAAAAAGGGTCCGTTTGTTGATCCGAAGTTGTATGCGAAGCTTGTAAAGGCCCGCGAGAAAAACGACAACATGCCGATTACTACTTGGGCTCGACGATGCACAATCGTTCCTGAGTTTGTTGGAGCAACGTTCATGGTTCATAATGGAAAAGCACATATCAAAGTATTCGTGACGGAAGACATGGTCGGGCACAAGCTTGGCGAGTTTTCACCAACGCGTACTTTCCGCGGCCACGGCGGTAAGGGTGGTAAGAAGTAATTTTTTAAGGAACAGGAATCAATCATGGCTTACCGAGCCGTACATCGATACGCACGCATCAGTGCTAGAAAGGTCAGACCTCTGGCTAATTTAGTACGCGGCAAATTTGCGGACGAAGCACTCGAGGTGCTCCGATTCCAACCGAACCGTGGTGCACGGATGTTGGAAAAGGTGATCAAGAGTGCAATTGGTAGCGCTGGCGACACGGACCAAAATGGTGGGCGTTCGTACAGTGCGGAAGAGTTGGTAGTCGTAGATGCTCGCATCGATGGCGGTCCAATCATGAAACGGTTTAGGCCAATGTCGCGAGGTCAGGCGTTTACGATCCTGAAGCGGTCGGCGCACATTTCGGTAGAACTCAAGAGAATCGAAGAGCTGTAGGAAACTTGCATTATGGGACAAAAGGTCAATCCGATAGGTTTCCGTACCGGCATCGTCATGGGTTGGAAGAGCCGATGGTATGCCAGCAAGAAGGAGTTCGCTGAACTTCTGGTCGAAGATCAGAAGATCCGAAAGTTCATCAAGTTTCATCCAACCAAGCCGGCGTACAGAGAAGCGGGTATCGATCGAATTGAAATCGAGCGAACGCGCGACGAAGTACGATTGATGGTGTTTGTTGCGAAACCTGGTTTGATTATTGGGAAGAAGGGGACGGAGATTGAGATCTTGCAGGAGGAACTGCAGAACTTGATCGGTCGTCGCGTGAATCTCAAGGTAGAAGAAGTGTATCGCCCAGAAATTCAGGCGCAATTGATTGCGGAAGACATCGCCAAGCAGCTTGCAAAGCGTTCCAGTTTCCGTCGAACGATGAAGCGGTCTATCGAAACAGCGATGGATGCTGGCGCCAAGGGTATTAAGATTCAAATGTCGGGTCGTTTGGGTGGTGCTGAAATGGCACGTTGCGAAAAAGGCAACGCTGGCTCTTTGCCGCTCAGCACGATTCAAGCGAAAATTAGCTATGGACTTGCAGAAGCCGCTACTCCACAGGGGAATATCGGAATTCAAGTCTGGGTAAACCAAGGTTCTTACGCGGGAGATGCTAACGATGGCGCTGATGCCCAAACGGGTCAAGCACCGAAAAAGCCAAAGAGGACGTATAAAAGGTAACGCGACCCGCGGTAACAAGGTTGTATTTGGTGACTTTGGACTACAGTGCCTGCAAGGTGGCTGGATCCGAGCCCAAACAATCGAAGCGGGACGAATCGCTGCCAATCAATACGTTCGTGGTGAAGGTCGACTTTACATCCGAATTTTTCCAGATAAACCAGTTTCTTCGAAGCCTTTGGAGACCCGAATGGGTAAGGGCAAGGGGGAGCCGGAGTACTGGGTAGCTGTGGTTAGACCAGGCACGGTTCTTTATGAACTTGCCGGGGTAACTGAGCAACAAGCCAAGGTGTGTTTTGCACGTCTTGCGGCCAAGATGCCGATTCCAGTTCGACTGGTTCGACGTCGTCCAGCATAGTTTTGTCCTATTATCAACGTTATTGAGACGAAAATGAAAGCCACCGAACTTCGCGAAATGAGCGACGAGCAATTGGAACTGACTGCTGCTGAGGCTGCAGAGAACATGTTCCGTTTTCGTCTTCAAGCGCAAACCGATCGAGTGGACGTACCGAGCCAGATGCGTCATAACAGACGATTAATCGCACGCGTCCGAACCATTCAAACCCAGCGGTTGGCCAAAGCTTAGTGCTTGGCACCGCAGTCGAATCCATTCCAGAGAATCCGTCACAAAGTTTTCATTATGCCACGTCGAATCCTAGTAGGTTTTGTAACCAGCGACAAAGCTGCAAAGACACGTCGAGTCGAGATCGAGAGGTTGGTTCGCCATCCACGTTACGACAAGGTTATTCGCAAGAAGACCGTTTGCCACGTGCACGATGAAAACAATGAGTCGCATGTCGGTGATAAGGTTGAGATCGAAGAGTCTCGTCCGTTGTCCAAGCTAAAGCGATGGAACTTGGTTCGAGTGATTGAGAAGTCCAAGATTGTAGACGTTGCCAGTTTGAAGGCTGAGCAAGCAGCAGCGGCGAGCGCATCGAGTTAGTGCCTAGCATTTTCTGGTTTGTGCGTCGTTAACATCCAAAATTCGTTTTTGAAACATAGTCAATCATGATCCAGCAAGAAAGCCGACTTCAAGTTGCCGACAACACGGGTGCACGTGAAATCATGTGCATCAAAGTTTTGGGCGGTACTCGTCGTCGCTATGCCGGTCTCGGCGATGTGATCATCTGCTCTGTTAAGAGCGTGATCCCAGGTAGTGAAGTCAAGAAGAAAGCCGTTGTTCGTGCAGTTATCGTTCGCGTGTCGCATCCGACCCGCCGAGTCGATGGCAGCTATGTGCGATTCGATGGCAACGCGGCGGTGTTAGTCGACAAAGACGACAACCCACGCGGCACACGGATTTTCGGAGCAGTAGCCCGAGAGTTGCGCGAAAAGAGTTTTACCAAGATTGTCTCGTTGGCTAGTGAGGTGGTGTAAATGTTGATCAAAGTTAACGACACCGTAGAAGTGATTTCAGGGCGAGACAAAGGGCAGCGGGGCAAGATCCTCAAGGTCGACCGGACCAAGGGCAAAGTTGTTGTCGAAGGCTTGAACCGTGTTTATAAACACGTCAAGCGATCGCAGCGAAATCCGCAGGGAGGACGGTTGTCCAAGGAAGCGTTTATTGACGTTTCGAAGGTGATGATTGTTTGTCCAACAACTGGCAAGCCAACCCGAATGGGTGTTCGCTTTCTGGCTGACGGTTCCAAAGAACGGTACAGCAAAAAGAGCGGAACAACGATTAGTGTTATTTCGCCGGCTAGTGCATTGCACGCCAAAAAGGCTTAGTTGACGGTTTTTCCGGATTGAGCGCAAAACGAGTACAGACTAAAGAGTTCAAACAAAGCATCAAAATCATGGCCCCTAGACTTCAACTCCATTACCACGAGACCATTCGTCCGACTCTTCAACAAGAGTTTGGTTTTAAAAACGCATGTTCGATTCCCAAGTTGGAGAAGATCTCCATTAATATGGGAGTTGGCGAGGCAATGCAAGACAAGAAGTACTTGGAGCTCGCTGCGGAAGCAATGGGTGATATCGCGGGCCAGCGTCCGGTTTTGACGATCGCTCGGAATTCGATCGCTGGCTTCAAGCTTCGAGAGGGAGTTCCGATCGGCTGCAAGGTTACATTGCGAAGAGACAAGATGTACGAGTTCTTGGACCGTTTAATCAGTATCGTTTTGCCTCGAGTGCGTGACTTTCGGGGCATTAGCCGAACTGCGTTTGATGGAAAGGGAAACTACTCGTTGGGATTATCCGAATGGTTGGTGTTTCCCGAATTGAATCCAGACAAGTTCGCCCGACCTCAAGGGATGAATATTGCGATCGTAACCACCGCGGGTGACAACGAAATAGCGCGGCGGTTGCTAGAGATGTACGGAATGCCATTCCGAGCACCTAAAAAGAAAACAGCCTAAAGGCTGGATAGAACGGAGCTTTCAGTATTTTGCTGGGAGCTATACGATAGCCTTAGGCCGAAGCCGATGGCTAAACAAATCAGTTACTTACCATTTTACCTTGAATTACCGGAAAACCCACCTGTGGCCAGCAAAAGCAAAATTGCCAAAGCCAATCGCGAGCCAAAGTTTTCAACTCGCCGTGAAAACCGTTGCAAATTGTGTGGTCGCCCACGTGCGGTGTATCGCAAGTTTGGCATTTGTCGAATTTGTTTTCGGCAATTGGCAGACAAAGGGCTTATTCCTGGTGTTCGAAAAGCAAGCTGGTAAGGTTACGGGGGCATCCACATTATGATCAGTGACCCAATTTCAGACATGATTACCCGAATCCGCAATGCCGTTCGCATCGAACGGCCATTTGTGGACGTACCGCTCTCACGGTTTCGCGTTGGTGTTGCCGACGTGTTGAAGCGAGAAGGATACATTTGGGACTATACCGAGGTAGAAGCCGTACCGGCGAAGATGCTCCGCATCGAACTGAAGTATGGACCGAACGGGGAAAAAGTGATTCAGACGGTTAAACGGGTTAGCAAACCTGGGCGTCGAATCTACAAAAAGTGCGAAGAGTTGAAGCCGGTTCTGAACGGACTTGGAATTTCAATTGTTAGTACATCCAAGGGTGTTATTAGCGACCGAGAAGCGCGTCAGCAAAAACTTGGTGGTGAAGTTCTATGTGAGGTCTGCTAGTCAGGTCGAACGTCAGGAAGAATGCAAGCGTTTGCTTGTCCGACACATTCCAATCAGTGAGTACAATAAGAAATGTCCCGCGTAGGTAAAAAACCAATCTCCATCGTTGATGGGGTCAAAGTAGCGATCGCAGACCGAAAGGTTGACGTCGAGGGTCCGTTGGGCAAGTTGTCCATGACGCACCGAGAAGAGATCGATGTATCTGTGAGCGAAGACGGTAAGTCGATCAATGTTACCCGTCACAATGACGAACGCGAGTCGCGGGCCTTCCATGGTTTGACGCGGGCGCTGATCAACAACATGATCTTGGGTGTCAAGACCGGGTATGAAAAAAAGCTGGAAGTGATCGGCGTCGGGTATTTGGCTGCGATCAAGGGAAAAGTGTTGCAATTGCGGGTTGGTTTTGCCAACGAGTTGCAATTGCCCATTCCAGAGGTCCTGGATGTCAAATGCCCGGATCAAACGCATATCAACATCAAGGGATGCGACAAGCAAGCCGTTGGGCAGTTTGCAGCCTACATCCGATCGCTTCGTAAACCTGAGCCTTACAAGGGCAAGGGAGTTCGATACGTCGGCGAGCAAGTCAAGCTCAAGGCCGGCAAGAGTGCAACCTAGTAGGCCTTGCTCTTAGGCGTGGCTTAGTTAACTTTTTCAGATTTTTCGGGACGCAGTTTGAATGCGTCGAGATGATAGAGGTTTGAAGTGGATATTCGAAAAGTGGTGGATGGGCAGCGTGAACGTCGTGCGTTTCGCGTGCGAAAGCGAGTTCGCGGTACAACATTGCGTCCACGATTGAGCATCACACGATCGTTGCAGAATTTTTCCTGTCAGGTTATAGACGACACAACTGGAAAAACCTTGGTTTCGGCTTCGTCGCGAGATAAAGAGCTTCGTACATCTATCGGTTACGGTGGCAACTGCGAAGCGGCGACAAAGCTTGGAAAGATTGTGGCTGAGCGCGCAATCAAAGCAGGGATCAAACAAGTTGCATTGGACCGAGGTTCATGCAAGTACCATGGTCGCGTAGCGGCGTTCGCCGAAGCGGCCCGCGAAGCTGGTTTAGAGTTTTAATTCGGAGCGATCAATAGAGTGGCAAACAATTCATCAGGTGGTGGCGGACAAGGCGATCTCATCGATCGCGTGCTTAAGATCAAGCGATGTGCAGCTGTGGTCAAGGGCGGTCGCCGATTTAGCTTCGCTGCCCTAGTGGTTGTCGGAGATGGCAAGGGACGCGTTGGCTATGGCTACGGCAAAGCGAACGAAGTTCCGCCGAGCGTTGCAAAGGCCCAGAAAGGTGCCAATCGCGCCATGATCAATGTGCCGTTGCTCAACGGAACAATCCCGCATGTCGTTTCCGGTCGATACGGTGCCGCTCACGTCTTGCTCATGCCAGCGAGTCCGGGTACTGGTATCATCGCCGGTCAAGCGGTTCGAGCCGTTTGTGAAGCGGTCGGTATCCAAGATATTTTGACCAAGAGTTTCCGCTCAAACAATCCTGTAGTGCTGATCAAGGCGACCTTTGATGCGTTGGCACAATTGAGAACGCGAGAAGATGTCGAACGACTTAGAGGCGTAAAACTGTCATGAATTTAGAAGAAATCAACAAAGACGTCGTTACCAACAAGGCGCGTAAGCGAATTGGTCGCGGTATCGGTAGTAAGACCGGTAAAACATCGGGTCGTGGTCATAACGGACACAAATCCCGTTCAGGTTATTCGCGCCACCCAATGTTCAACGGCGGCGACTTGCCGCTCGTCCGAAGAATTCCTAAGCGTGGTTTTCATAATCGTTGGGCAGATGTCGTGTTCGGCGTTAACCTTGGCGAAATCGATGCCGTTTTTGCAGCGGGCGAAGAAGTCACTGCAACCTCGATTCGCGAAAAGGGATTGGTTAAGGTTCGTTGCGACGAGATCAAGATTCTCGGCGATGGCGAATTGACCAAGAAGTTGAAATTCGTTGTGACACGTGCCAGCGAATCTGCTAAGGAAAAGATTGTTAGTTCCGGTGGCACGATTGAGATCATCGCTGCGAAGCGAACTCCGAAGGAGCGTGTAGCTGCTTTGAAGCTTGAGGCTAACAGCTAAGTTGTTTGCTCCGAATTAGGCTAGCAGCAAAAACGATTATCCGAAACAATGTGATGGCCGGCGTTGACTTTGATCAATGTCGGCCATTCCTTTTGAGGCAGAGCCTCTCAACACTTGTAGGAACATGATGACATGTTTGAAAAGCTAAGGGTAGTTTTCTCGATTCCTGAACTGCGTCAGAAAATTTTCCTGACGTTGTTCTTGTTGGCTGTGTATCGTATTGGTTACCACGTCCGGTTACCTATACTGATGGACGTCGCGTCGACTTCGTCTACCGATGCTCAAACGTTTCTGAATCGGTTGGCTTTGTTCTCGGCAACAGATCTGAACCGACTAACCATTTTCGGTCTCGGTATTGCGCCATATATCTCGGCCTCGATTATCTTCCAGCTTCTTGGAACTGTTTGGGCTCCAATCGAGCAATTGCGAAAGGAAGGCGCTGTTGGACGCAAGAAGATCAATGAATACACCAGGTATCTTACCTTGCTGATCTGTTTAGTGCAGAGTTGGGCCTATCTTCATTTTCAAGTTGTCAATGTAGACAACTCAACAGTCTCATCGATGTTTTTCGCAAACGGTGGCAGCCAGTTGTCTTTCGGTTGGTTAATCACCACCGTTGCAATCATGACTGCTGGTTCAATGTTTTTGATGTGGCTGGGTGAGCAAATTGACGAATACGGGATTGGCAACGGGGTATCGCTTTTGATTATGGCGGGTATTTTGGCTCAAATGCCCAAGGCCCTTTGGGACTTGCGACAGAACATGTCGGGATCCTTGAGCGGTATGTCGGCAAGCACGATTGGTCCCGACGTTCTGATCGTTCTCGCGTTCTTGTTTATCAGCGTTGTCTTCGCGGTGGTCTTTATCACTATGGCTCAACGCCGGATTCAAATGCAGAGTGCAAAGCATGTTCGCGGACGGCGTGTATTTGGTGGCACCAAGCAGTTCTTGCCTCTCAAAATCAATCAGTCCGGTGTTATGCCGATCATTTTTGCGAGTAGCATGCTCATGATTCCTGGACTCCTTTTTGGAGTTTTGGCGAGCTATTTTGCAAGCGGAGACAATGCGGATGTTGGCTTTAGCGGTTTCATGGGGAGTGTTTTCGGATCGTTGGCAGCTATGTTCAGCAGTCAATCGTCCTTTTCCTACAACGTGCTGTATATCGTTTTTATCTTCTTCTTTTGCTTCTTTTGGACATCGATTATGTTCAATCCGAAGGAGATGTCACAGAACTTGCAAGACTCCGGCGCCTTCATTCCGGGATATCGCCCTGGCAAACGAACCGCCGACTACTTAGAGAAAGTAATGGTTCGGATCACTTATGTAGGTGCGGCGTTTTTGGCCGTGGTTGCCATCGTACCGACGATTATCACATCGCAATTTGGCGTTTCGTATAGTGTTGCCGCGTTTTACGGTGGTACTGGACTTCTAATTGCGGTCAGCGTTGCGTTCGATTTGATCCAAAAGATCGACAGCCATTTGCTGATGCGAAATTATAAGGGCCTACTTGAGCAATAGTTACTGCCTGGTCTAATCTCTATTACTAGCGTGCAAGGAATGCTGGTGAGGTATGGTTATTGGTGTCGAATTTGTTTGCGGCAATTCGAATCAGGATTGATTTAACAAGATAGAAAGAGAGGGGCCGCTGCAATGCGATTGGTGTTCATCGGCCCACCTGGGGCAGGCAAAGGGACTCAATGCAAACGACTGGTGGAGTTGCTGAGCATCCCACATCTCTCGACAGGTGAGATGCTTCGGACAGTGAAGCGTCAAGAGACTGCGTTGTCGCGATGGGTCGCGTCGTACATCGATGCCGGCAAACTTGCACCGGATCACTTGGTCATGCGCATTGTGGCCCAGCGTCTCCAGAGTGACGAGTGCATCAATGGAGCCCTCTTTGATGGATTTCCGCGGACCATTATTCAAGCCCAGTTGTTGGATGATTACCTAGCAGATCACGGAATCAAGTTGGATATGGCGTTAGAGTTAAAGGTTGTTGAAGAGGAGCTGATAGAAAGACTTCTTAAGCGGGCGCAAATCGATGGTCGCGCGGATGACAACTACGAAACGATCCGAGAAAGACTCCATGTGTTCAAGACTCAGACGGCGCCTTTAACCGAGTACTATGCCTCTCAAGGCAAACTGGAACAAGTCGATGGAATGCAGTCCGAAGAGCAGGTTTTCGAAGCCATCAAGAATTGCGTCGCCAGACATTAGTATTCCGCCTAACGC
>JBBRGW010000018.1:0-19194 GCA_038223525.1 Pirellulales bacterium | reverse complement strand
GTCCGCGTGATCGGGATGATGGACCGTTTGCCAGCCTGATCCTTGCATCTCGGCCAGGGTCGTTCCGGTATAATCGTACCAATTTTGATTGAACCAATAGATCTGACCGTTGGTATTGCCATCGGCGATCCAGGCAAGTTGTGGGATATTGTCGGCGAGCATTCGGAATTGTGAATCTTCTTCGCGCTCCATAGTTTGAATCCGCTTGCGATCCGTGATGTCGACGACTGTACCATCGAAGCTTGCTTGCACTTCCAGTTGGTGGTTGCTGTTACCTTTAGCAAAAAGCCATCGGATTTCATTACTCGGCTTGACGATACGAAACTCGACTTCATACGGCCGTGGATTGATGGGACGAATCGATTCAGAAATTGAATCTAGAACTCGCAACCGATCTTCTTCGTAGATACATGACACTGCTTCATCGTAAGTCAGTCGTTCCCCAGGGCGACCAAAGAGCTCGTGAAATTTTTCGTCGCCCGCTAGCGTGTTTGTTTTGAGATCGACATGCCATGTACCAAGTCCTGCCGAGTTCAGCGTTAATTGCATCTGAGCTTCGCTAGATCGCAAAAGTTCCAGGACGCGCTTCAGTTCGATACATTGCGCAATCGAGTCGGCTAACGGAGCGAATTCTCCAATGACTTCCCCGCTAAGTGGCTGCCGGGCCATGACTGCCATGACTCCCACCACTCGGTTGTTGAGCATCAATGGATAGCCAGCGAAAGCAACCATACCTTGTTGGATTAACCAAGGCTGTTCACTGACTTCGGGATCATCAGCAACGTTATTGGTCAAGTGTGGTTGACGCTTCTCGGCGATACGTCCAATATGATATTGACCGACTGGCACGCGGTTGTGCGGATCATCTAGTTGCACATCAAGTCCGACGCTTGCTTGCAACTCTAACATCTGCCCCGCCTCATTCAAAGTCCAGACGCGAGCGGAGGCCGTCTGCAAATGTTCCACAATCGCCGCGCAAACTTTTTTCAGCGCAACTGGCAAATCATGATTGCGAATCAAAACGTCGCTGACCTCAGCTCGCAGTCGTGTTAATCGATTAAGATTGGTTTGCCGACGAGCTTCTTTCGCTCGTTCGCTAATGTCGCGGAACACAAGTACGCACCCAATCAGTTTCCCAGTCTCGTCACGGATCGGTGCGGCGCTATCGTCGATGGGAGTCTCCGACCCATCTTTTCCGATCAAAATCGCCTGATTAACAAGCCCAATGATTGTACCTCCCTGTATGGCGTGGAGAGCTGGGTTTTCTACTGGCAATCTCGTGTCTTCATGGATGATGTTGAACACTTCTGATGACGAAACGCCTTTGGCTTGCTCAATCGTCCAACGCGTTAACTGCTGAGCAACAGCATTCATGCTGGTGACTAAAGCTTGATTGTCGGTTTCAATGACTGCATCACCAATACTGGCCAGGGTCACTCTCAATCGTTCGCGCTCATCATGTATCGACGAAGCGGCCTTTGCGGTACGTCGACGATTGTGTGCGATGAGATAACGGACGGTACTGACCAACATAAGGCCAACCACTGTTGTCAACACCGTAGTCCAAAGGCTGGTTCGAAACGATTGTGCGGTGGTCGATTCCCTGGTAACCATCAAATCGTTTTCGACGTCACGCATGGCCGAAGTTACGACACGCACTCGATCCATTGTTTTTTTACCGACTCCCGACGTGACATGAGCTTGAGCTGACTCCAAGCCTTGTTCCCGACGTTGCCTAATGCCGGTACGTAAAACCTCAGCTCGCTCCGAAATCAGCTTGCGCAATTCAAGTAGTTTTGCCTGTTGCGAAGGATTGTCGATTGTCAATTTTGACAACTCGGTAACGACGGTGTCCACTTGGTTGATGTCCGCTTCGAAAAGTTCGAGGTACTCGTCATTGCCAGTGATGATAAAGCCCCGTTGGCCAGACTCGGCATCCTTAATGGCCGATTCCGTTCGCTCCAGCGCGAGCATGACGCGATTCGTATGGTCGACCTGAAAACGGTTTTTTTCAAGACGCCATATCGACTCAAAGGTCAAGACACCGCTGACTACCAAAAACGAGACTGCCGCCGCGACTGCGAGCGCTTCAACGACCGGTTTCCGTCTGCCCCAGAAAGGCAGAACTGTTTTCTCCGGTTCCAGTTTTCCAGTCAAAAGATACCCCTAGTCCTCAACCAAGCGAATTAGCACTTGGGTTTTTTGCATAATTCGTAAAAAAACCTGAAAAATCCTAGTGTTTCTGCGGTTTAACGTAGTAATTACAAAACGATAAGCCACGAACACGGAGCATTTCAGGTGAACACTAGTTTCGCAAAAGCACTCGCATGACGCAAGAAGCAACTTCTAAAAACACTGACCCAGGCAAGAGCCGACCGATTCAATCGATACTTCTCAAATCCCAATCCTCTCAAGCGACGTTTTAGGGGGTGCCAAAGTTTCCCTGCCATCTATCTCGCGCAAAATGACTGCGTCGATGGTTGTACCATTCCTGTGCTGTACGAAGGATGAGAACGCCAATTGTGGGTTTGCTGCCATGGACGTGAACACTTTTGAGTACTTCAGCGAAGTCTTTGTAGGCATCCGGTGCTTCGTCGATTGGCTTGGCTCTCTGATTTTTCGTGTTGCGGTTCGGTAGTTTCGTTCATGTCGACCAGGGACAGTACGAATCGGAAAAGGTTCAGCGAAATCCGGGCCTAACGCTTCGAGGCTGCGCGTCGGGTTACCAAGACGCGTTGTTGAATGTTTTTTCGCGGAGTGAAAGACCATTACTTCACGACAAAATTTACCATTCGGCCGGGTACGACAATCGCTTTGACAATTTGTTTGCCATCGAGCCAATCAGCAAGTCGCTCGTGACTCCGGGCGGCAAGTTCCAATTGCTCCGCGTTGCAGTCGGCAGGGACCATTAATTTGGCTCGTAGTTTTCCGTTGATTTGCAGCGGGACTTCGATCTCACTCGAGCGAGTCAACGCCTCATCGAAGCTCGGCCAAGCTTGGTAGGCCAAGGATTGTGAATGCCCCAGCGCGTGCCAGAGCTCTTCGGCCATATGCGGAGCGTACGGGGAGAGCAACAAAACGAGCGACTCCATCCCCTGCTTCGGTCTGACAGTTTCTTTGGTAAAGAAGTTCACGAACTCCATCATACGGGCAATCGCCGTATTGAAACTGAGTCCTTCGATGTCCCGAGTCACCGCCATGATCGTGCTGTGGATCACCCGATTTTGTTCCACTGTGGGAGCGACGTCCTGTATAGCGTCGACCAATCGATTGTCTTCTGCCTGCGTGTCGATCATCAATCGCCAAACACGATCCAAGAAGTTGCGAACGCCGTTGACGCCGGTCGTGCTCCATGGCTTGGTCGCCTCCAAGGGACCCATGAACATTTCATAAAGCCGCAAAGAGTCGGCACCATACTCGGAAACGACAGCGTCTGGGTTAACCACATTCCCGCGGGCCTTGGACATTTTATGCGCCCGGCTATCGATCCGAATCGATGGATCGGTTGTCAGCACGAAATTGTCCCCAACCTTGGTGACTTCGTTATCGGCGACGGTAATGGCTTTAAGCGGCTCTTTCGTTTTGGAATGAACGAATCCATCATCCCCCTTTTCGATTTGGGATGTGCTTGTCCATTTCCCTTCTGCCGTTTGAAAACCGGTGTATTCGACTTCGCCGAGAATCATCCCTTGGTTGACCAGTTTATGAAACGGTTCGGGATGCGAAACGTATCCCCGATCGAATAGCACCTTGTGCCAGAACCTGGCATAAAGTAGGTGCAAAACCGCATGCTCCGCTCCACCGATATACAAATCTACCGGCATCCATGCTTTCTCCTTGACGCGGTCCACGAGCGAGGAAGAATTCTTGGGGTCGATGAATCGCAAGTAGTACCAGCAGGAACCAGCCCACTGCGGCATCGTATTGGTCTCACGTCGATAGCGTTTTCCATCGAGTGTTACGTAAAGCCAGTCGTCGTCCGCTTTGGCAAGCGGCGGCTCCGGTCTACCATGCGGCTTGTAGTCTTCCAGTTGCGGTAAATCGAGTGGCAGATCGCTTGCTTCCAACGCCCGTATGATGCCTGTCGGTTTTCCGGCCGCATCCAATTCGTGCAAGATAGGGAACGGCTCGCCCCAAAAACGTTGTCGGCTAAAAAGCCAATCTCGCAGTTTGTAGTTGATCGCTTGATTGCCAACTCCACTGGCAGTGAGTTCGGCAATGATCTTGCCTTTTGCCTCTTGGGTATCGAGCCCATTGAGATTCCCACTATTGTTTGCAATCCCTGCTCCGGTATAGCAAACCTCGCCGCTTAGAATTTTGGCTCTTTCTGGATCGTTCGCAGCTGGCTCGACGACACATTGAATTGCGAGCTGAAACGCTTTGGCAAATTCAAAGTCGCGTTCGTCGTGGGCGGGGACCGCCATGATGGCTCCCGTGCCGTAACCTATCAAAACGTAGTCGGCTATCCAAATCGGAATCGGCTGGCAGGTTACAGGATTAATCGCATAAGCACCAGTAAAGACCCCGGTTTTTCTCTTGTCCCCATCGGTTCGATCGCGATCGCTTTTGAACGTCGCCGCATCGCAGTACTTCTTGACCGCACCGGTTTGTTCCGGTGTCGTTATTCTCTGAACAACTGGGTGCTCCGGAGCGATGACCATATAGGTTGCGCCATAGAGCGTGTCGGGCCGCGTCGTGTAAATCCGCAACACATCCTCAGGAATACTCTCCGGATAAGCGTGGCCGGCACGTTTGTTTTGCCAAGCCGGGAAATCTGGAAGGGGCACAATGGGGAAGTCAACTTCCGCACCCGTGCTTCGACCGATCCAATCGGACTGCAATTTCTTGATTCCCGGCGTCCAGTCCAAACCTTCGAGGTCGCTGATGAGCCGATCACCGTAGGCGGTGATGCGAAGCATCCATTGCCTAAGCGGCATCCGCTGGACAGGATGGTTGCCTCGTTCGCTTTTGCCGTCGATGACCTCTTCGTTCGCTAAAACAGTACCCAAACCTGGGCACCAGTTGACCAGCGCTTCGTCTTGATAGGCAAGGCGATGTTTGTCGCGATAGAGCGACACTGCATCTTGGCCGTGGGCAGCGACGTTCGCTGGAATGGGAAGTTCCGCAATGGGCCGGCCACGTTGTTGATCAAGATCGAACCAGGTGTCGAACAAGAGCAAGAAAATCCACTGTGTCCATCGAAAGTACTCGCGATCTGTGGTCGCAAGGCACCGATCCCAATCATACGAAAAGCCCAGATCTCTCAACTGTCTGGTGAAGTTCGCGATGTTCTTATCAGTGCTGACACGCGGTGGGACATTGTGCAGGATCGCATACTCTTCGGCGGGTAAACCGAAAGCGTCGTACCCCATCGGATGAAGTACCGATTTGCCTCGCATTCGCCAATAGCGGGCTTGGATGTCCGTCGCCGTGTAACCCTCCGGGTGCCCAACGTGCAAACCTGCACCGCTTGGATAAGGGAACATGTCGAGGATATAGACCTTCTCCCCCGATGGCATATCGGGGGTACGGAAAGTCTTATTGCTTTCCCAGTAACGTTGCCATTTTGGTTCGATAACGGCTGGACTGTAACGTGGCATTAGGGAGGGTCGTAAGTGTGAAGTGGGAAGAGTGAAATCAGGCTAAAGGCTAAAGGCTTATGGCTACTTACGCTGAATGGATAGCGCGATTGTCGACTGCCAAGGCGGCTTCGTGCATCGTTTCGGCAAGGGTAGGGTGCGCGTGGCAGGAGCGTGCAATGTCTTCGCTGCTTGCCCCAAACTCGATCGCGATGGCTGCTTCTGCAATCAAGTCGCCAGCTCTCGCGCCGATAATATGAACACCTAGAACTCGATCGGTCTTTGCATCTGCCAGGATCTTAACGCGCCCTTCGAGTTCACCCAATGTCCTGGCCCGACCGTTTGCGGCGTAAGCACTGATACCTTTTTTGTATTCGATGCCGGCCTCCTTGAGTTGTTCCTCGGTTTGGCCGACCGTCGCGATTTCAGGGTGTGTGTATACGATGGCGGGGATGCAATCGTAATTAAAGTGAGCATGAATGCCGGCAATCTTTTCGATGCATACGACCGCTTCCTCCATGGCTTTATGCGCGAGCATCGCACCCCCGATAAGGTCACCCAAAGCATAGATTCCTGGAGTTGAAGTTTTGTAATTGGAATCGACAGTAACAAAACCTCTTTTGTCTGTAGTGACGCTAGCGGATTCGAGCCCAATACCAACCGAGTTCGGAACACGACCGGCAGCCAACAGGACACGGTCGCAAACGATGGGTTCGGCCCCTTTGCATCGCACGACGCACTTTCCATTTTCAATGCGGGCGCTTTCGACCCATGAGTTGAGTCGGAACTCGATCCCTTGGCGACTAAAGATTCGAAAAGCAAGTTGGCTGAGCTCTTGGTCCATTCCAGGCAACATGCGGTCCATGGCTTCGAGGACAACGACTTTGCTCCCCAGTCGATTCCACACGCTCCCCAACTCGAGTCCAATGTAGCCCCCTCCAATCACCGTCAATCGCTCAGGCACAGTTGGGTACGACAAGGCAGCGGTACTATTGCCGATCAAGTCGCCATCTTCCTCGACGCCGCGCATGGTCGCGGGCCTGGAGCCAGTGGCAAGAATGATGTGCTTTGCTTTCAAAAGAATCTGCTCGTCACCGACCTGCACAACAATCGAGTTGGCGTCTCGAAGCGAACCCTTGCCACGGTAGGCAGTGACCTTGTTCTTTTTAAAGAGCAAGTCGATGCCGCCGGTGAGCGTCTGCACGACTTGATCCTTGCGTTTCATCATGGTCCCGAGATCGAGCTGGACGTCTCCGACGACGATACCATGGCTGGAGAGGCCACCTTGGGTGTCATGGTAAAGATGGCTTGATTCCAATAACGCTTTGCTCGGAATGCAGCCGACGCGAAGGCAGGTGCCGCCAAACTTGGGGTTTTCATCGATGCATGCTGCATTCATACCAAGCTGAGCTGCCCGAATAGCAGCTACGTAACCGCCGGGGCCACCACCTAAGACGACAACTTCGTGCTCAACGATTTTCATGGACAACTCTGATTTAGGGTCGAATTCGAATATTGGGACAAGCACTGCAAATCCACAGTTTACCCGCTAATCAAAAGCTTAACGGTCTTGCCCTAAATTCCAAGGTCAACAGGAGGTCAACGGAGCTCAACAAGTGATTACACTATCATTCTCTATGATTTCCAAAAGAATTGACAGATTGGTCGAGTTGGGCAAGTGGCCAGCAGCATTTCTTGCAGTTTTGACGCTGCCGTTAACGCTCTACGCGTGGGGAAGGCTGTTTTATCAAGTTCAGACGTTTCCTGGATATGCGTTGATGTTCGCCATCGGAATTGGCCTTTTTGTTTTTTTGGCTCGGACAAGCTTGGCGCAAACAGCCTTTGCAAAGCGCATCGTAGAACTGGAAAGGGATTTAACACAATCTATTTTGGCCGTCGCCATGCTTCATCCGGTCATTGGATATGGAGCCAATCAGACCAAAGGCTCGCGGGTGCGTTGGTTGGGGCGAGGCAATTGGATCATGCTGGCAGCCCCGTATTTCGTCCCGACCGCCACCATTATCTTCTGGCTGTTATCGCTGATTTTGTTCCAATCGTTAAGGTCGCTGGTCCTCGGTTTTGGCATCAGCTATCACCTCACGGCAGTCTCGATTCAATGCCGGACCGGCACGAGTGAAGTGCGACGACTAGGGCGCAAGTTTTGCTGGATGTTCCTGCCGACTGCGAATCTCTTGGTAGCCGGCTTGGTGGCTGCCTATGCTTTAAACGGATTCACCGGAATCGGAGATTTTCTCTACGATTGGCTGGGACTCCCTCGAATGGTTCTAAGCTGGGGATGGTTGCAAATTTTTCCGATCGATTCGCCAATGGGCGAAAGCCGCCGAATTTATTTCGGCGGATCATTGCCATTGACCTAGCCATCTCCATCGCTGCTTGTAGTCTAGGCCGGGTGGGCTACATTCATCCAATGTCATCAAACCAATCTACTGCGGGCGCGCCATCGTTGCATGGCCTTGCCGATGCCGAGTTTGCCGCTCTGTTATCCAAACATGGGTACAACGAGCTACCTGCCTCCAAGAGCAAAAGCATTTGGATGACAGCTTGGGGGGTGGTGCGCGAGCCAATGTTTTTACTCCTCCTGGCTTGCGGCACCCTTTACTTGCTATTGGGCGATATCCAGGAAGCGCTCATGCTGCTCGGATTCGTTTTTGTAGTGTTAGGGATAACCCTTTATCAAGAGCGCAAAACGGAGCGCGCACTCGAGGCCCTTCGCGATCTCTCAAGTCCGCGCGCACTCGTGATTCGCAACGGACAGCGAAAACGTATCGCGGGTCGCGATGTTGTCCCGACCGATATTCTCATTCTTGCTGAAGGGGACCGAGTGCCGGCAGATTCGGTGGTACTTTCGAGTAGTAATCTGACGGCCGACGAATCGCTTCTCACCGGTGAATCCGCGCCGGTACGCAAGGTCGCGTGGGACGGCAATCAAGCCATGTCACGGCCCGGCGGTGACGATCTGCCATTCGTTTACTCAGGCACCTTGATCGTACAAGGTCAGGGGCTTGCTCAAGTGCGAAAGACTGGTATGCACACCGAAATGGGGCTTATCGGCAAAGCTCTCCAAGGGGTTGAATTGGAGGGGACAAAGCTGCAAAAAGAGGTCGGCAGACTTGTTCGTCGCGTTGCAATCCTGGGAATTTTTTTGTGTCTCTTAGTTGTTGTGCTCTATGGAACCACGCAGGGAAACTGGCTCCAAGGTCTACTTGCGGGAATCA
Source organism: Pirellulales bacterium (assembly GCA_038223525.1). GTDB lineage: Bacteria > Planctomycetota > Planctomycetia > Pirellulales > Pirellulaceae > JBKCUI01. The sequence continues at coordinate 10,379 of JBBRGW010000018.1, read as the reverse complement.
CGCTCGCGATGGCAATGCTGCCAGAAGAGTTTCCAGTCGTGCTTTCCATTTTCATGGCCTTGGGTGCATGGAGGTTGTCCAAGATCCATGTTTTGGCTCGCCATGTCCCGGTTATCGAAACGCTTGGCTCTGCGACAGTATTGTGCGTCGATAAGACCGGTACCCTCACGGCAAATCGCATGTCGATTCGAACACTCGTCGTCGCCGGATCAACGCACGAAATCGTCGAAATGCCTCGCGATAATGCAAAGGCACCTAAGGAAAACACCCTCGATGACACGCCTGCGTTGCCCGAGGAGTTTCATGAGATTGTCGAGTTTGGAATCCTAGCCAGCCAACGCGACCCATTCGATCCAATGGAAAAAGCCTTTCACGATCTGGGAAACGCGTATCTCGCAAAGACCGAACATTTGCATTTGGATTGGACGCTGGAACGCGGGTATGCTTTGTCGACACAACTTTTAGCCATGTCCCACGTATGGAAATCCCCAACCGGATCCGACTATGTCTTAGCAACTAAGGGGTCTCCGGAAGCTATCGCAGACCTCTGTCACTTGCCCGACCAGCGTATTCGTGAGATCGGGGATCAAGTTGCTGCGATGGCCAAACAGGGATTGAGGGTGCTGGGAGTTGCCAAAGGACTTTTTGGCAAACAAGCATTGCCTGGCGACCAGCACGATTTCAACTTCGAGTTTCTAGGTTTAGTTGGACTCGCAGACCCCATTCGGCCAACGGTTCTGAAGGCTGTTGCCGAGTGCTACACCGCCGGGATCCGCGTGGTCATGATCACGGGCGACCATCCCAAAACCGCGATGAGCATTGCGAGTCAAGCGGGTATTCATCCCGTCGATGAATTCATGACAGGCACAGAACTGGAAAGCCTTGACGAGGCTGAGTTGCAAAAACGAGTGCGAAGCATCAATGTTTTTGCACGTATGATTCCCGAACAAAAACTACGACTGGTCAAGGCGCTCAAATCAAACGGGGAGATTGTGGCGATGACCGGTGATGGAGTCAACGACGCCCCCGCGCTCAAGGCCGCACACATCGGAATTGCGATGGGTGGGCGAGGAACCGACGTGGCTCGTGAAGCCGCGTCGTTGGTTTTGCTCGACGATGATTTCGCATCCATCGTCCACTCGGTTCGGATGGGACGCCGCATCTATGACCATTTACAAAAGGCGATGACCTACATTGTCGCAGTCCATGTTCCTATTGCTGGAATGTCGATAGTCCCGATACTCCTAGGGGGCCCGATTGCTTTGATGCCAGTGCATATTCTGTTTCTCGAACTAGTGATCGATCCTGCTTGCTCGGTCGTGTTTGAGGCGGAACCAGAAGACGAAGAAGTGATGCGTCGTCCGCCGCGCGAGCCGTCCAGTCCTATGTTTGGTATTCGGCTGCTCGGTTTAGGATTGCTGCAAGGAGCCAGCGCACTTCTTATCGTCATGTCCATCTACTTAGCAGCGCTTTGGGGCTGGTTGGATGTCGCAGATGCGACAGCTCTGAGTTTCACCACGTTGGTTGTTGCCAATATCGGACTGATATTTGCAAACCGTTCGTGGACGAGATCTATATTGTCCACGCTGAAGACTCCTAACGTGGCCCTTTGGTGCGTCATCGCGGGCGCAGTTCTGTTTCTTGGACTAGCCTTGTACGTTCCATTCCTGCAACGGCTCTTCCACTTCTCGACACTGCACTGGGACGATCTTGCCCTCTGCGTCGCAGGTGGATCGCTGAGTGTCCTATGGTTCGAAGGGCTGAAGCTGCTCAAACGCAAACAGTGAGCGAATGATGGTTGTCCTGAAACACTCTCGTCCATGTGGTTAGATCTATTTCTTCTTGGGTGGCTGTCGCTTGGCGGAGAATGCGATCTCACCCTGGCTTCCATCCAGATCGAACTGAATCTTGCCGACCAAGTTGTTGCCGTAGGGACGCCCCGAATAGTCGGCAATGATCTTGCGACCATCGAAGGTGCCTTCGATGTGGAATTCGAGATTGTTGTCGCGTATCTTCATTTTGGTTGCATCAACGATGGTTTGTTCGGATACCGTGTACTTCCCATTGATCGATTCGCCCATTCTGGTGATCGAAATGGACGGTTTCAATTGGTTCCCATCGGCATCGATTACAATGTCCCACTGCCCGAGCACATCGTCGATTTGGACGGAACGTTTGGGAGTCCATGGATAGTCCTGAGTGCCATCATCTGTCGTGACAGTGACCGTACCGTCCAGATCATCCTTTTTCAGCTTACCCGTGAAAGCGAGCAATACCGATTGATCTTTGTATTTGTAGTCCACCGTGAAAGAAACTTGATTGTCCCTCCATTTTCCTTCTTTGATTTCTATAGGCTTTTCCGATTGGCCTTGGAAGAGCCCGGACACATTTCCTTTTTCAAACTGAATCGACACGGAATCCTCTCTCGTTTTTCCGTCTAAATCGTAACTCCAACGCCAGGTTCCGGCTGGATCGGTCGTGTTAGACTGCGCGATCGCAAAAGAGGCTTGAAGGACCACAAGTACTGCAGTCACAAACTTAAGGATTGAGGTGGAGGGCTTCCGCATGGCGATTTCCTAGGTTCGATACTGTCGGGAGAGTTGCTAAAACTTTTAGAGAGTTTAGCTGAAACCCGAGTCTTTAGGAAATCTTTTCCGGCTTGTTGGGGTCTCGCGGTTGGAGCTCGCATGCGATCGACAACCTTGAATACGGTCAACGGGACCGCCGTGCCACTCTGGGATATTGCAGCTCACATCCATTGGTTCGAACGCATAGTTTTAGCAATGCGGGTAACACGACCAGATTGCAAACCAATCCACCAACCATACTTATCGATGCCGTAATCCCAAAGACGACTGTAGGTAGGAAATTACTGGAAGCCAGCGACCCGAAACCGAGTACTAGCGCTAAAGTTGAAAGCAATATCGCAATTCCGATATCAGACTGCGCGGTTGCCAATGATTCGTCAAAACTGCGACCATCCTTGCGCTCGCGTTGGTAGCGTATTAAGTAATGAAGCGACGAATCTACGCTGAGCCCCATCGAAACCGCTGCGATCATGGCCGCACCCAAATTGACTCGCATTCCAGTCCAACCCATCCATCCCAAAATACAGAAACTCGGAAGCGCGTTGGGTACGATCGTTAGCAGCGCTAACCAGGGGCTTCTCAAGGCAATGGACATTGCAATCCAGATTCCCAAAGTCGCGACTGCAAAGCATCTCCATTGATCTGCCACTACGCTCGAAACCAATTCCGCTAGTAGCACATAGTATCCTGACACGGTGGGGATTTGATTTCTCGCTTCCCTTTCAAAGAGTTTTTTCCATTGCTCAATGCTAGTTGCTTCCTCGACGGTCTTCCTCACGCTGTTGATGAGCAGTTCCTTTTGAAACGCTTCGGCTTGCTCCTGCGAGCGAAGCATAACGCGCAAGTAGCGTTCCCCTGGCGATGGCTGTGCAATGAGCGACTGCAGAAAGCTTCCCATCACTTGCTGCATACCCAGCAATCTCGCTTCTATCGATAAACGCCCGAGGATAGGCGAGGAGCGAGATGCTCGATCTGCATCCGCAAAACTCATGACTTTGGTCAAACGCAGTGCAGTGGCGTTCACGGCATTTGTGCCCGATACTTCGTTTGTTGCCTCAGTGCCCAATACCTCGATGGTCCGTACCTCGATGGACCTCAACCGATCCTCCATCGCCATCACTTGATCGAGATATTCTTGAGTTAATCGCTTAGGTGCAGGAAGGATAATATCCCACACGCCAGCCCCACCGAGATCTCTTTCGACGGCTCGATATGCCACCACAAGAGGTGCGGTCGGATCGAAATTCTTAATGAAGTCGGTTTCCACTTTGAGTCGCAATGAGCCAAATATTGCAATCAGAAACAATGCAAAAGCCAGGCTTGAAACCGCAATCGCTGAACCGCTAACTTTATTGAGAACGGAAGCGAGTAAGGCCTGAAGTCGTTCATCGCCTGAAATTTGGCGAAGTGAAAACGATAGCCCCAGCAGGCTCGCAACTCGTTTCGGTGCAACTGGTACGAGCGCGAGGGCGGGGACCAATAGGAAGATGCCGCAGAGAACTACCAACGAACCTATCGCCATCATATACCCGTAGTCTTGTACCGGTCCAACCTTTGCAAACGACAGGGAAGCGAATCCGATCGCGTCGGTAATGCAAGCCCAGAAAATGGGTCGCCAGAGACTGTTCATCGATTGACTTATGGCTTGCACGGGTGTCAAAGAGCTCTTCATGGCGCGCTGGTAACCGAGCATCCAATGCATTGTTGTCGCGACCCCCACCACCGTAATGATCGAGGCGAGCATCGACGAGACCATCGTCAGGTCCCAAGCCATCCAATAGAGCAAGCCTCTGGTTACGATCTGAGACCACTGCACTACCGCGATAGAAATGATCGCCCATCGCAACGAACGAAAACCAATTAAGATTAACAAAGCAAGGCTAACAGTGGATACAACACTCAATCGTGCGCCGTCCCGCTCGATTTCATCGAAGCCCTCTTCGATCATGACCGGCTGCCCAACAAGCATGCCCGTATCCATGCCCTGCTCCACCAACGAGCCCGCAATTCCACGAAGTGCAGTAAGCGTTTGACTGGTCGAGTGCTCGCCACCGCGAGAAGATTTGAGAAGGCAAGCGATAGCGATCAAGTTGCCATCGCGGCTATGCGTTTGCCCCTCGAAGAGCTCTCTGAACTCAGATGCGATGGCGTCCCCTTGATTCAACAACGGGTGTACCTTTGCCTTACCACTTAGGGTGCCAAGGAACGACAATGGCTGTTCCAATTGGCCAAGCATGTGGTCCACTTTCGATAGATCCATTGCATTTTCGATTCCCGGAATCCTTTCGATCCGCTCACGAATACTCTCCAACCTCTCTATTCCACTGCCGTCCTGGTTCCAAAGCTGAGCGTCTCGGTAAGCAAAGACGACAAGATCGGCGATTCCAAACGTGGATTGCAAGAACTCGAAATCGGTTCTTGTCGGATCGTTGGGCGCGAACATGCGATGCAACGAACGATCAAAACTCAGTTTCTGCGAGGCAGGCCATGCGACGGCGAGCAAAACCATGCTGATCAAAAAGCAAATCCAACGCCAGCGAATCATTGGCCATTAAGTTCCGATGGGGATGCGCCTGGGCGTATAAAACGTGCGAACATCTATGCACGGCATCCCTGCGCGACGGGCGGCCTCGACCCCTAGATCAGCGTCTTCAAACACGATGCAGTGTTCGGCCTCGACCCCCAGACGACGCGCTGCCTCCAAAAAGACGTCTGGCTCCGGCTTGTGCCTGATTGTGTCCTCGGCTGTTACGATCGCATCGAACCAATCGAGCATCGCAACTTGTCGCAATTGCTGTTGGATGATCGGCCGAAATCCACCGCTAGCAACAGCAATCGGCTTGACCCCTCGATGGTCTCGCACTACGTCTACGACCGTTTCGATCGGAACAAGCAAATGGATTCTCTCCAAGAATGCTTGTTCCTTCTCGTGAGCCACCGAGACAGCGTCAAGCACAATTCCTTGTTCGCTGGCCAGCATCTGGACAATGCGATGGCTTGGCATACCACCGAGGGAATAAAAACGATCCTCCGGAAACGCAATACCATAGCGTTCCATCGTTTCGCTCCAAGCGACAAAATGCACTGGCATCGAGTCGACCAAAGTTCCATCGCAGTCGAAAATGATCGCCCTGCAATCGCGGATAAGTTTGCTGTCGCTAACGCTTAACTCTTTAGGATTCAAACTGCTGGCTTTCGACGATGTGTTTCCAAAGATCATCTGGTCGAAGCGGACGCTCCAACCAACCATCGATGCGGTAAGTACCTGACAATTCAAAGTGTTCCATGGCGTTCTCCGAAACGCTAGTCATGAAGATTTTGGTAGTGTCCAGTCGACGATCTTCTCTAATTGTCCTCACTAAGTCCAATTCGTCAAACGCGATAGGACTGCCATTGCAAACTACGTAGTCAAAAGGTTCCGCCGTTGCAATCGCGTTCAATGCGGCCTGGCGACGGTTGACTGTACAGACCTGGCAACCGTGGAAAGTTCCAGCTGGCATTTGGAAGCCTGTAATGTTGTTCGCATGGTTCACCACCAGGATTTGGATTGGGTTGGTAGGTTGCGCAGACTGGTATTCGAGAATGCTTTCCGAAACCAATTCCGTTCCGGCGTTCGCGGAATGAATGGATGAGTGCGTCGTACTCTTGAGTGAGTCCGCGTCGAGGACAGCAAGTTCGTTAAGCAAATCCCCAAAAACCAGATCGGCGCCCGCCTCGTCCCCTGCCGCTCGCCGCTGTTGAAAAAGATGCAGGCCCGCCCTGATCTGTGCAAGCCGCTGTGTAAACTGAAGCACCGGTTGCTTGGACTCCGGTGCATCATTGTGTTCGCAATCGGCGGTATAGCTGGCTCCAGACGGAATTGTACAACCGGATCGCGAGGAGGAAAGCGTTAATTCCCCTCTCATGATTTCGACGCTTTGCGGCGCTTCGATACCAATTTTGGCAACACGGCCGTTGACGTCCAGAATGCGAACGGTGATTCCACAATTGGGGAACACGATAGACTGATTGATTCGGCGACCTAAGATCAACAAGATTGAGACTCCATTCTTGTGCAGACAGATGTATGTTGTTCAAAAAACTCGCCGTCCAGTCTACCGAGATCGCGGCGAAAAATGGCCAGGGGATCGTATTTTTAGGCGGATCTGTTTGTGGATTCAAATGCTGGCATTGCAGTTGACACGAATTCACTGGCAGGTCAAAAGTTGCCTTTTGTAGTTTGGGACCATTGTCACGAATGAATCGACAGCCGGGAAAGTGTTCCGGACTTACGGTTTATCAGCAACTAGACTTAGGGTTACTCATGCCCGTGTAGACTTTAGCAGCCAGTCCTAAGAAACATCGGGAAATGCTTTGCAGCTCCCAATCCTGTAGAAAAAATCGTTCCCTTCAAACTTTCGACGGCTAAGTTTGCCAATCAGCTACAATGCCGTAGACACGACAATCTTCAAATTCCTAGACAGGTAAATCCATGGACTCGCCTATGCGACAAGTGCCGATCGGCGGAATTGTTCACACCTATCAAAAATACAATCCGACCGAGTTTCCCAGCCCGAATTCGGAAGCGCCCGATATGGTTTCGGGGGCGTTTGAGCACGCGCTGGCTTATGGCAAGTACCGCGAGCTAACCGAAGAAGAACTGGCTCGAGCGATCAAAATCGATCCGAGTCAAATCGGTGGTCTAGGTCCGAGCATCGATATGCTTATGGGTATGCTCGAGGATCGCAAGAAGAAAATCCTCGAAACCTATCAAACCGATGGCCTGGACAAGAAGGCCAATGACCGCTTTGAGAAACTCGCAAAACGGGCCAATCCGCCAGCAAAGCTCAAAGGGGAATTCAGCAAAGCGGTTCATGCCAAACAAATCTACATGCTCGAACAAGTATGGTATCGATCGGACCGCGAATCACCGGACTTTGCCGCTCAAGTGCTCAACGTGATGGAGTCGCTAGGGGATAAGTACGGTATCGACGACTTGATCAGCAAGTACGAGTTTTCCGGCCAGGAAAAAATGGATATCCCCAAGGCGCTCGAAATCAAAAAGGAATTAGAGAAGATCGATGAATTGCTGGAACAACTTAAGGAAGCAGCCAAAACAGCGCAAATCGGTCTGATTGACATGGAATCGCTCGCCGAGTTCGCGCCCCCAGCGGACCTGAATCAATTGGAAGAGCTTCGAGAACAGATCAACAACTATGTTCGTGAAATGGCAGAGCGGCAGGGGTTGGACCGGGATGAAAAGGGTGCCTTTCATTTAACCCCTAAAGCACATAAAACGTTTCAGGGCCGCCTGCTCGCAAGGATCTTCTCCCAGCTCAAGGCTTCTCGCTCGGGCAGACACGAGGGTCGAATCGTCGGTGATGGGAGCGTGGAACTTCCATCCACCAAGCAATACGAGTTCGGCGATTCGATCGCGAATCTCGATACCACGCAGTCGGTCATCAATGCAATGCTTAAGCGACCCGATGAGCGGCCGGTAAGGTTGCTTTCGGATGACCTGGAGATTCATAAAACAAAGAACAGCCCGAAATGCGCGACCGTCGTGATTATGGACATGAGCGGTTCGATGCGCTACGACGGCCAATATATGAACGTGAAACGCATGGGACTCGCTCTTCAAGGCTTGATCACCAGCGAGTACCCAGGGGATTTCTTGAGATTTATAGAGATGTATACCTTCGCTAAATTGCGTCGACCGGGTGAGATTATTGATTTGATGCCCAAGCCTGTGACTATCCACAATCCGGTTGTTCGCTTAAAGGCTGATATGAGCGCTGAGAACATCAGTGAACAAGATGTGCCGCCGCACTTCACCAATATTCAGCATGGTTTGCGATTAGCTCGCCAGAATCTGGCGACAGCCGACTCGGTTAACAAGCAGATTGTTCTGATTACCGATGGACTACCAACTGCCCACTTCGAGGGGGAGATGCTCTATCTCATGTATCCGCCCGACCCAAGAACGGAAAAGGAGACCATGCGAGAAGCAATGATGTGCGCCAAAGAAGGGATCGTTATCAATATGTTTCTCGTGCCTAGCTGGTCGCAATCCGAAGAGGACATTCGATTCGCATACCGCATGGCAGAGCAGACCAAGGGGCGTGTTTTCTTCACCGCCGGCAATGATCTGGATCGTTTCGTGCTGTGGGATTACGTCGATCGGAAACGAGAGATTATCTGATCGGTTTGGCGGGAAGCGAGCGTCGGCTTTCCGGCTATCTGTAGATGCTGTTGCCGTTGTTCGGTGACTGCGGCTGATATGGAACGAAGCCTGAACCTCTCGCATTGGTTGGGCCTTGGTAGTTTGGCGTCGCGTTCAATCGTCTGCTGAGGTAGTTATCGGCACCATAATTAACCGCATTGTTGTTGCCGACTGCATAATTGCCAGGGTTGTAACTGCTTGGGCTGTAGTTGGCTGCGCCGTAGGTTCCGGTACCGTAGTTGCTTGAACCATTTCCAAATAATGGTGATTGAGATGGCTTGGTGATGAGAGAATTGAATGGATTGGACGTAGAGCCGGCGAAAAGATTTGAAGAGTTACCACTCCCTCCGCGATTGCTTTGAGAAGTATTTGGCCATTGGCCGCTCAACCCGGTGCTCGATGACATCGGCCAACCACTGTCCCATGTATTCGATGAGGCCTGAGCAAATTGGTATGGCTGTTGGTAGCTATTACCTGTTTGAGCGGTTGGATAGTGACCTTGTTGGGTGTCCCATGCTGACGCTACGTTCGGAGGTTGCTGGTAATTCCAAGACGGATTGTGCGAAGCAATTGAACCGGTAAACGACTGGGTGCCCCAGCTCTGCTGTGCAGAGTTATACGGCGTCGTGCTGTAGGGCGTCGTGCTGTAGGGCGGTGCGCTGTGTGCCATTGGCGAGTAGGACGTCATGTTGTTCGGACTTTGGAACCCAATCGGATAGGTTGCGGCCATCGAGTTCGCCGACCAACTCTGGCTATTTGGATATAATAAAGCCTGTGAAGCTGGGTATTGGAGTCGCTCGGCGTAATTGCTCGCACTAGTTTGCGACCCGGAAAAAAGTCCGGTCAAGAGATTCGGTTGCAACGCAAATAGCCCCAGCGCAAGGAATCCAAGCTCGGCCCAATACGATCGCGCTTGCCGTTTCTGGCGAGGAACATAAGACATTAGCATGCATCCTTCTTTTTCGCGGATGCTACACGAAATTCACTTATGAATAAAAGATCAATATTAAGAGCATTATCGCTGAACTCCAAGAATTCGCATCCGTCCTTGGGGCTCTCAGCCAATTCATTGGCTGGGAAAGCCAGAAAACCTGAATGAACGGCACCTCAATTGAAAAAACGCGAGGTTCATTAAGAACTGGAACGATCGCTTCGAATAACACAAACTTGATAAGTGCAGCGTTGAGCTTCATTGCCGCACGAACGCATTTAAAGTGGATATGCCGTGAACGGGCTAGTGATTTGTGACAGCTTGATCTTAGGGTAGTGGACGAACCCTAATTCTTAGCCGTCACAAACTACTAGTCGACTTTCGAAATATTCCCTTCGAAGCAACGAATCTGCGAGGCTCGAGACCGGTCATTGCATAGCGATCGCATCCTCATTCGGCAACAAAGCAACTGACTACCGCATTCTGACCTGGGGAGAATTTGCGATTCCGCTGCGCTGCGGACTCTTTGAGGCTTTTTGGCGAGCCTGCGGCGCTGCCGCGGCCGAAGTATTTCTTGAAATTCCAGACCAAGTCGCTCCACATCTTGCCATCGATACCGATCCGATTGAGGATTTGCTGCAGGTCTTTCGGGACGGTC
>JBBRGW010000017.1:0-19404 GCA_038223525.1 Pirellulales bacterium | reverse complement strand
TGGGGTCACATCCAACAACAGCACGTCGCGACGATCGCCGGATAGTACAGCGCCCTGGATCGCAGCACCGACGGCAACGACTTCGTCCGGATTGACCCCTTGGTGAGGTTCTTTACCAAAGATGTCCTTTACGATTTGTCGTACTTTGGGCACTCGAGTGGAGCCCCCTACCAAGACAACTTCGTCGATATCCGATGGCTTCATCTTTGCGTCTTGAAGCGCCTGTAGAACGGGTTTGCGGCATCGTTCGATCAAATCATCAACTAGCCCTTCGAAGGTGCTGCGTGTGATGGTCATTTGCAGGTGCTTGGGGCCCGTTGCATCGGCAGTGATAAATGGCAAATTGATATCGGTCTGTGGAAGACTGCTCAGCTCCTTCTTGGCCTTCTCGCAAGCTTCCTGCAGTCGTTGCAACGACATCGGCTCTTTGCGGAGGTCAAGGCCGGTGTCCTTGAGGAACTGATTTGCAACGAAATTGACGAGCGCTTGGTCAAAGTCGTCACCACCCAAATGCGTATCGCCCGAAGTACTGATGACTTCGAACACTTTGCTATTGTTTTCGTCGTCGTTGCTCATGGCGACTTCGAGCACCGACACGTCGAACGTACCACCCCCCAAGTCGAACACAATGATTTTTTGGTCTTTGGTTTTGTCCAAGCCGTATGCGAGTGCCGCAGCGGTAGGTTCGTTAATGATACGAGCGACTTCGAGACCAGCGATCTGGCCAGCGTCCTTGGTCGCCTGACGCTGAGCGTCGTTGAAATAAGCGGGAACCGTAATCACGGCTTTGCTGACGCGATGACCTAGGTAGGACTCGGCTGCTTCTTTAAGCTTGCGGAGCACTTTGGCCGAAATCTCTTGTGGCGTGAATTGCTGATCGCCGATCTGAACCTTGACGTACTCATTTGCACCGCCGACCACTTGGTAGGGAACAATCTTTTCTTCAGATTCCACCTCGGAGTGGCGTCTACCCATAAATCGCTTCACTGAAAAAATCGTTCGGCGAGGATTTGTAACCGCTTGACGGCGAGCTGGCTCGCCAACAATCGTTTCGCTCTTGTCTGTGAAAGCAACAACGCTCGGAGTTAAACGATTCCCTTCCGCGTTCGGAATCACCTTGACCTCCGTCCCTTCCATCACGGCGACAACCGAGTTGGTCGTTCCTAAGTCGATTCCAATAATTTTTTCGCCTGATGCCATGATTGATTCCTCTAAGTTAGGATGAGATGTTTGGTTGCGGCTAAAAGTATTTTAGTAGTCTTGGCGGACTCCGCGGGCACCCAGTGCAAGTGGTGTACCAATAATTTCAATTAATCCGAATCATTCATCGCAAGCTATTTGTTGCAAATGACTTACGGTGATATGAGAATTTAAGCAAAACAAGTCGCCGTATGGATTTCGGGCGACTGAACGCCAATTTGACAGAACAAAAACTGTGACACACCCGACGCTCAGGAGACCAGAATTGCTCGACAAACTCAAGGAAATCGACGCCCAGATCGTGGCTCTGGCCAAAAACCGCTGCCATCTTCTTTCTCAATGGAGCGACCAACTGGCGAAAAATGGACAAAGCAGCCTTACGCTGCGCACACTTCAAGCGACGATGGCGTTGACCGCCAGTGACCCGTTCGACCAACAACTTCAGAAATTCATTGCGTCGGTTACTTTCCAAAAAGCGGTTCGCCCTAGCTCGATCGCGTATCTTGGTCCGGAGTTTTCTTATTCATATTCCGCGGCAGCGAAGTATTTTGGCGATACGGGCGCCTTGCAAGCGGTGAATACGATCGGTGCCGTTTTCGAGGAGATCGCAAGTGGTCATTCAACGTATGGAGTGGTTCCGATCGAGAATTCGACCGACGGACGCATTGTGGATACGTTGACCATGTTCATCCGCAAACCGATCCGCATTTGTGGCGAAATCCTGCTGCCGATCCATCACAACCTGCTATCCAAGTGCGAACGCAAGGAAATTCGAGAAGTCTACAGTAAGCCGCAAGCCCTTTCGCAATGCCGAGCTTGGCTAACGAATCACTTGCCAGAGGCGAGGTGGGTCGAGGTCGCGAGCACTGCGACCGCTGCGAAGATTGCATCGACCACACCCCACGCGGCTGCCGTCGCATCGCGAGAAGCAGGAATGCATCATGGGCTCGATATCATTGCGGAATCGATTGAGGACAACCAAAGCAACATCACCCGATTTGCGATCCTTGGCGATGAGTCGGTTGACGCCACTGGGGATGACAAGACGTCCATCATGTTTCAAGTACCCCATAAGCCAGGTGCATTGGCCGATGTGATGGTTCTCTTTCGGGACAACCGGCTTAATTTGACTTGGATCGAATCGTTTCCAGTTCCAGGCCAAGCGAACGAATATTTTTTCTTCGTTGAGTTGGAGGGACATGAGTCGCAATCCAATGTACGAGCCGCGATGGATTCACTGGCGAAGACCGCGATTCGATTAGACTTTTTGGGTTCGTACCCGAGGGCGCGGAACTGACTCGCTAGCAGGGTAGCACGCCTACAGCAATGGGCGCGGGAGCTTAGTAAATGGAACTAGCGACTCATGCGTCATTTATCCTACAGGTGTGCCATTCGTATCACAAAGCAATCGCCAATTGGCTTGCCTACTTGATCGGCCGGAAGCCTTGAATGCGACCGCGAGGTGCGAGCCCTTCAACATCGATCGGCTGGTCCAATTGGCTCACTGCGACATTGCCTGCCGCATCGTTTGCCTCGATTCGCAGGTAAACCGATGGAGGTAACGCTGGGTCTGCAGGCCAAACAAAGCGTCCGTTGTTTCTTACGCCGGTAGCGATCTGAGTCCATGGACCATTCGGAGTGGGTGCATATGACAAGGTGATCGGTCGTTCGAGAAAATAGTCATCCGACGCGCGATACTCAACGATCATAGAGCCTGCTTCTTTCCCTTTTCCGTAGAGCGCGCTAAGCAGTTTAGCTTGAGGTTATTGCGTATCGTCATGGATCCATGTATCCGCGTTATCACCGTTTCGGGGGCGGTTTGATGCGAGTCCGTTTGCACCAACGATTACCATTCGGAACCCAAAGAGCCCTTCGGTTTCGACTTCAATGTCAAACGGGCTTTCGCGATCCGGATCTTGGCCCCACATCTGCCAAGACTGTCCTTCATCGGCTGTACCCCAAAGCTCTACGCTCGAAACCGGCGAGTCCGGATCATTGTCGATGCCATAGTCAAGACTAAATGCTTTGCTGTTGCAGTAAAGAGGTTTGATGTCCCGGTGGAAAGTTGTTGGATTGGGAACGCGAGTGACCTGGGGCTCCATTTGGAGTGAGTTGCGAGGGATCGCTGGGAGATCAATGCCTCCGCTGAGTGACGATGCCATATCGCTTGGTCTAGTGACTAAGCTGACGGGACCCTGGGATCGGAATCGCTCGAGTTCTTCATCCGATATCTCGCGCACAGGGAGCCTAGTTAGGCTCATTTCGTTTTTCGGTGATTCTTGTTTGGGAAGCGGGCTCAGTTCGCGATTCGCGACGTAGATCGATTCGCGTTCGATGTTGTCGAGGAATGGGCGTCCCAGTTCAGCACCAACGTTGTTCTGCTGCACAAGCGAGTTAACCGCAGGTACTGAGGGTTGAGCACGTTGCTGTGGGAACTGCAACTGCTGTTGAAGCTGTGCCTGCGTCGTCATCTGTGTTGGATTTGTGTTATCAGGAATCGGCTTGGCCCTGGGTCTTCCAAGCACTTCGACTTTTGGCAATGCGTCACGTCCTGGGTCAGCGATCCCGCTTCCGATGGGTTGGTCGCTTGATCGCGAAGAGGCTCCGCCGAGTTCTCTCGGTTTGCCGCTAGCGAGTTGCAGACTTCCTTGTACGGCTGCGGACCGTGGAAGCTGCGGCAATCGCGTTTCTTCAACGGGATTGCCTGCCTTGTCTTTCGCAGTCAGTCTCACCACAAGCTGACGCGTTCCATTAGGTAAGCTCCAAGAACCAAAACCAAACAGTGCTGTTGGATTTTCGCCTGGGCGCAATTCGATCGCGATTTCTCGCCACTGGGATAGCCCTTCGGTTTGGTAAGCGAGTTTAATGGTCGACGGATCGATCGCTGAATCGAAGATTTCAAACTCCGCTTGCATGACCCCGCGCTGATCGACGTCCACAAGGAGTTTGGCTTCGGGCTTGGTCGTGTCCACAACGACTCTCAGCGGATCACCTGGGTTGTCGAACGATCGGCCTTGACTGTCGAGCGTCTTGAGTCGGAATCGATACTCGCCGTCTTCCTTGGCTTTGAAATGGAATTGCTTGGCTCTGACATCGCTGCTGGAGTAGAGTCCCCAAGACCTGCCTCCGTCCTCTGAAAATTCCAACTGAATCTCGCGAGGCGATTGGCCTGCAGCATCCATGTTGAATGGTATGACGAAATCCAATCGTGGCCAGTAAACGATTCCGTCGTCGTTCCCAGTTTGATTTTGGCCAGATTGGGCAAGCAATGTCGAAAAGGGGGGCGACCAGGGGCTTGTTGACAAAGCGAGCGCTGTGACCAATGACAAGCAATACGATCGGCGTCGATGAAAGGTTGTTGCGGGCGCTTTAGCATTCATGGATTTGATTCTGTTACTTTGTTGGCTTGAAAACATGGCAAGCTATCGGATTTGACTTCCATTCAACTCATTCGCAACACGCTCTGGCTCAGACTTATCGAGCAAACGCGAGTAGTAAAGACTGTTTTGAGAGAACGCGTCGTAATTTGCTTTGTTCTCAAATAGGAAGACACGATTCGTCCCTTCTTGAATGCACCCGTACTCACATTTCCCATCTCGCAGAACGCCCTCTTTGCAAAACTGGACGATATCGAAACCGCTTAAACAGGGAGTGTAAAGATCCGGATCATTCAAAAGCGTCTGCCGTGCGTGTTCGCTGGCGCAGAAGTAGACTCTTCCTCGGTGTCGCACGGCGCACGATTTCTTTCCTTCGACCCAACCTTTCACGTTGGGTTGACTGAGAGATTCGATCAGTGTGACGGGGCAGAAGCCACCTAATCCAATCGTTTCGGCGTAGACCAGTTGGTGTTGGACCGCGGGAGCAGATTGAGGCGATGGTTCGCGAGGTTTGGTTTCTGCAGCCGCATTCGAGGGTCGTAGACTAGATTCGAACGGTGCGCTGACGAACTGCGCTTCCAATTGTTTAGAAGTTGTCGGCTCCGTTCTCGTTACGGTTGCCTGCGCAATTGCTGGTGCAGAGCGAAACGCAGTTGGGTTCGGTGTTTCGATTGGTGACGGCGCAACGGGTTTAGCGGTTGGCATGTTCACGATGGGTGCCGCGTTCGTCGGCGGATTCGATGCTTCGATGGGTGGCGTTTGAACCTGCGGCACAAAAGCTTGTGCGGTTTTGTCGATGCGAACCGAAGGTGGAACGACGAGGGGTTGTTCGGCCAAATAGGGATTATTGATGACCCGCGAGGTAGAGCGAACGATTGGTCGCTCTAACGGTGCTGCATCTTGCGGTGGTTCCAATCCGTTTGTCCAGCCTGCGTTTTGAGTTCGCACCGCGCGTCCTGAGTTGCCTGATTGGATTGCATTCTCTTGTTGGATTTGGGGGGTGTGTGCAGCTAATGCGCGATCTTGACGCCTTTCCTTTGCCTTGGCGGTCGAGTTGCGTTCGACAGTCCAGTCGCGGTGCCGCAATGCAACCCGTTCGATGGTCTTGCAATAGACAGCCGGATCGGCATTGCTTACACCGCGATAGATTTCATCCCCGTTGGAATAAAGATAAACGTCCGTTGGCCATCGGGTGACTGCGTATTTTTTAGCAAGATCACGCCGGCGATCGGCGTTGATTTTGATCGGCACAAGATTCTCATTGATGGTCGACACCAAGGCGGGATCGTGAAAGGTCTTCTTGTCCAGTAATTTGCAAGGGGGGCAGTAGTCACCGTAGAAATGTAGGAGAACGACGCTATTGGTCGATGCGGCTCGCTGCATGGCTGACTCGTAGTCTTCGGTCCACGCTATCTCGCGTTCGATGGTAGCGCCGCGCGACTGCGTTCTTGCACCGAAAACGGTCAACACGATGAGTGCCACGATCGCTCGAGCGAAGAAATCAGTAACTTTTAAGTGTTTGAACATCTCAGTCCCTCATCAACGCACCCGCGATCGGTCGAAATGCCGAACGACGGTTCGTATCAATCGCATCGGTTGCGTCAATTACTCCAGTTCAGGCCAATTTGATAAAAACACCAAAAAAGACTGTTTGTCCTAGATATAGCGATTTCCCGCTTGACACACTGGGAATCTAATGCCAAAATTCAAACCAAAGCGAAGGATGTGGCGGAGTGATTTTCAGGTTTATCCGTTAACTGCTCCTGCATGATGCCTAGTGCAATCCTTTCGCTGTCGCCAAGTGACATCCACGGAAAGTTTTTGGTTGCACATGTTCGTGCCACCTTCCTCCCGATTGCCCATGTGATTGATCGGCAAGCAAGCCGATTATTCCCTGGCGGATGCCATAGCAGTTTTCTGCTAGCAAGAAACCCATTTGCAGTTTTGCGATCTTCACTCGGGCCAAACTCCGCCTGACTTGCGTTTTGTCGCTACGAGTGAAAACGATCGATTGTTTTGGACAGGATCTGGTTTTGGCCAGCAACCAAATGCTTGCATCATTTCCTTCCGATTTGTGTTCCTTTTTGACCCTCTAGTCCTCTGTTTTCACTTCGCATCAAATCCGGACACTGGATTTTGTGTCGCGAAGCGGTAACGCACTGTTCCCTGTTTGGATATTGCATTTATGCCCAAGAAGAAGCGATTTCGTTCTCATTTCCAAGGTGATAACCAAAGCAGCCCGCCAAGTCCTGGAGGCTCGCCATCACGACCTCGCCTCAAAAAACCCCGCCGTCGTTACGGTCCAAACTACCAGCAAGCTTTCGCGAAACCCGAGGATGAGCCAGGCGAAAACGCGGTCAACGAAGATGGAGAACCGATCGTCACCGAGGACGGTGAGGCTCCACCCGAGGAACCAGGTCAAGAGTTCTACGGCCTATTGGAAATGCATCCCAATGGATATGGATTCCTGAGGTCCCCGACGTCGAACTACTCCCGCGAACGCACAGATCCTTTCGTTCCCGGAACGATGATTGAGAAGTTTCGATTGCGACAAGGACTCAAAATCCGCGCGATCATGCAACAAACTCGCCGATCGCAAGGGCCCAGAGTCAAAGAGATTATCGATGTCGAGGGAATGAAGCCCGAAGACTACGTCAATGTCAAGGTCTTCGATACGCTGACCGCGATCAATCCGGAGCGCTGGCTCAAACTCGAAATCGGTGCTCAACCGATTACCAACCGCGTCATCGACTTGCTCGCTCCTCTTGGACGCGGCCAACGTGCCTTGATTGTTTCGCCACCTCGTTCGGGCAAAACAATTATGCTGCAGTCTATATCGAAAGGAATCGCATTGAACTATCCCGAGGTCGAACTCATCGTTCTTCTCATCGATGAAAGACCAGAGGAAGTTACCGACATGCGTCGCAACATCGATCGCGGCGAAGTCATTTCGAGCAGCTTGGACGAGGATGTCGATTCGCACGTGCGACTCAGCCAATTGGTTATCGACCGCTGCCGACGGCTTGCTGAAATGGGCAAAGACGTGTTTTTGCTCATGGACTCGATCACTCGATTGGCACGTGCGTTCAACAAGTGGGTCGGTAACAGCGGGGCAACCATGTCCGGCGGTGTGAACATCAAAGCGATGGATATCCCCAAGAAACTTTTTGCCACAGCGCGTTGCTTTGCCGAAGGTGGGTCGCTCACGATCGTCGGGACAGCGTTGATCGATACTGGCTCGCGAATGGATGAGCTCATTTTCCAAGAGTTCAAAGGAACAGGGAATATGGAACTGGTCTTAGATCGAAAACTGGCCGAACGAAGAGTATGGCCGGCTATCGACATAACGCAGTCCGGCACGCGCCGCGAAGAGTTGTTGCACGATCCTGATACCTACCACGCCGTGACCATGATCCGGCGAACGCTCAATTCGATGCATCCTGTGGAAGCGATGGAGCAACTGACCAAACAATTATCGCGATTCCAAAGCAATGCTGAGTTTCTGAAACTCATCGCCAATGCAAAGATCATGGACTAGCAGCTTAACGCTGGCAAATACGCACCCACGACTTTAGCGGCAGGTCACTAGCCGCCGGTTTGCCATCTGCAGGTTCCCATCCATTCCATCACCCACGGCTAGCGGCTTCGATTTCCGTCACCCGCGGCTAGCGCCCAGCGGCTTATCATGAATCAACCAAGCGACCAACGGTTTCCTAAGTCGCTTCGATTGGTTAGCAAACTGGACTTCGATCGTGTCTTTCGTGATGGGATCGTGGCCAGCGATTCGGTGTTGGTGGTTCATGCAACGCGTAGTACCCAAACATGGACTCGTATCGGTCTGAGCGTATCAAAGCGGGTTGGCAATGCACCGATACGGAATCGATGGAAGCGATTGATTCGCGAAGCGTTCCGGCGACAAAAACACGACCTACCGCTTTGCATCGACATAGTGGTGCGACCAAAGCGTGGAGCCGTTGCAGACTATTCGCTCATCTTTAAGTCATTGCTCAAGTTGGCAACGCAATTGGATCGCAGATTGAATACGTAGCTAGCTTGGCCAACTGGGATTCGCATGAAAGTGTTTCTCGACCTGAGCCAACAATGGGTCGATCGTCTCTGATTGGATTTGCAGCGGAGGGTTCCAATCGAACCATTCAAAACCTTCGTGCTCCGTGATTGAGATCGGCTTGTCCTGAACTAGCATTCCCAAATAGATCGTGAGCTCTTTCCGCTGTTTCTTTCCGCCGTTTCTTTTGTACGAAACCCAGTACTGGTTTTCAAAGACAAAACTGGGATCGAACCAAATGTCGGATGCCTTCAGTCCGGTTTCTTCTTGAAGCTCTCGCATTGCAGCTTGCTTCTTCGTTTCGCCTGGGTCCAAATGCCCTTTCGGTAAATCCCAACGCGCGCTGTGTTTCATAAGCAGAAATTGAAGGCGTTTTTGTTTTCGAAAAAGCAAAAAGCCGCTTGAAAATACTTCCGGTACCATGACTAATATGCCAGCTAGGATTGAATGCAAACTCCAACATGTCGGATGACCAACAATATGAAGATATACACGAAAACAGGCGATGCCGGTACAACAGGTTTGTTCGGTGGCCCAAGGGTGGCCAAAGACGACCCTCGCATCTGTGCCTACGGCTCGGTCGATGAACTCAATGCTGTGATTGGAATCGCCCGTTCGACCGGCTTGGGCGACACATTGGATCCGATCCTCGGCTCCACACAACATCATTTGTTCTCAATTGGTGCCGAACTCGCTTCACCCAATCCGGAAGAGCATGGTCTTAAATGGTCCGGTGGTACTCACGTAGAACAGATGGAGCAGTGGATCGACGGATTGGAATCGACTCTCAGGCCATTGCGCAATTTTATTTTGCCTGGCGGCAGCTCTCAAGCCGCACATTTGCATCTTGCTCGAACCGTATGCCGCCGTACCGAACGGGAAATAGTTAGTTTTTCTCGCGACCGAAGCGTTAGCGATGCTTCGCACATCGTGGTATTCTTGAACCGGCTTAGCGACTTGCTATTCGTCATGGCCCGATTCGCCAACCATCAAATAGGAGTGGTCGACGTCAATTGGGAAAGCCCAAGGAAATAGAAATAGAGGATGGTTCACGGATGGCGACAGCAATCGCAGTAATCGACTTTGAAACGGCAAACAGCAAGTCTAGCTCCGCTTGCCAACTAGGCTTAGTGCGACTGGAGGATTGGCGAATCGTCGAAGAAAGGGAATGGCTGATTCGACCGCGGCGATTGTTCTTCTCCCCGCAGTGCGTCCGCGTCCATGGTATCACGGCCCGCGATTGCTTGACGAGTCCCGAATGGGATCGCGTCTGGAATGAGCTGCATCCGATGATCGACGGTTGCGTAATTATCGCACACAATGTCGGCTTCGACGCAGCGGTTCTGCAGGGTACTTGCCAGCTTTACGATATTGCGGTCCCCCAGTTTGATCTGCAATGCACTCGGCTGATAGCAAAACGCACTTGGCCAGGCCAAACTGGTTATGGCCTTGCCGCAATCTCGGAGCGCTTAGCGATCGAGTTTCGGCATCACAATGCGTTGGAGGACGCACGTGCATGCGCGCAAATCGCAATGGCGGCTGCAAGCCATGTGAACGCACAAGACTTGGAAACGCTCGAAGAAAAACTGGGTTTGACTCGCGGGCGTATCTGGGTAGATCAAGTTCGTCAGCCGCGGACCGTTCGCAGAACTCGCAGCGAATCGGTGGCTGAACCGCAGGCTCGCTACCAACCCAAACTTTTTCGCACCGACGGCACCCCCTCAAGATCGGATCAGATTCGCCGAACACGTTTGAGAGCGGATGCAATCTTGGCCAGTTGCGAAGATGCCCGCCCTCTCTTTGGCAAGCATGTTGTGTTGATGCATACTTTGTTGGGGCTTGATCGCGAAGACTCGGTGGCATTCTTGACCAAACTAGGAGCAGTGGTTCAGTCCAAAATGAATCTTCAAACTCATTACGTTATCATGGGTATTGTCGACGCAGCAGACGGAGAGCAATGCGACTCATCGATTTCGGTTGAGCAAGTCACGGAGCGGAACAAGGATGGGCAACCTATTCGAATCTTGACGCAGCGGCAGCTATTGGCGGTCATACCCTCGGGACTCGCGATCGCGAGGGGAGACTGGTGATGCGGTAGGTCACTCTTGCCGAGCCCGGCAGGTGCAACCTTCGGAATTCGCCGCAGGGGACCTGCACCGATGATCGGAAATCCAGTTACACGGCTCGCATAGTCTCGATACTGCTCGCCGACAAATCGAATCATCCTTTTGTCTTTGAAGTAGCTACCGGTGTAGATATACGCCGTCCATATCAGTGTCAGAATAGCATGATCCCATGTCATCGTCGGAGTAAACCAAATGAGCCCCAAGAAACTCATGTAAACTGGGTGACGCATCCATCGATAAGCCCCCCGTTCCACAAACTCCCGTTTGGGCGGCTGCTTCTTAGTCATCCAGTACCACCATTGCGTTAGTCCTGTTTGGTAGCCCAATCCGGTCAAATAGAGACTGTAAACCAGCGCAATCCACGAGCCGTAAAATCCGCACAGAATTGCTATCTCCAAAACACCAGAGGCTTTCCAAAATACTGTCGATTTCGTTTCCCAGTAGTGAAACATAAACAACAACGTGAAGCAAGTAATGGAACAGTGGAGGCAACCAAGTAGCCCGGCGGGTATCCAATTCTTGATCCACTTTTGCACGGAGGGCACTAGCAAGACACTATGTGGAACAGCAAAACCGACCGAAAGCAAACTATCGATCCAGAGCCATTGCCTGCTTACATGCGAACCACCGTATCGCAAGAACAAGTACAGTTGGACCACCGTCCATAAGAAAAGTAATTGTGTCGCTGCTCCGAACAGGATGCCACAGATGCGGCCGAGCGCTACAGCGTCGATTCGCCACTGAGCTGGCACTGCGGGGCCTGCCGAAGAAGCGAGCATCGGCGATTCCATTTCAGGTCCTGTTCGAGAGGGCATTAGTCCTTTTTCTCCGCGATGAAATATCCGTACTCCATTGCGCCAGATTCATATGCTTTCAAAATGGCGTCGAAGTGATCAAGAAACAAAACGTGATTGCTACCCAAAATTTTTGCGAGGTACCGGACGCCGGTTTTCTCGACCCGCTTGCGACATATCTCCCAAGTCTTCTTGACTTGGTTCGTCCAAATTCCTTTGGCGGTGACTTTCAAGCCTGCTTGTTCAAACCACTGCACATAATCGGACTGGCTGCCCAGCGACGGGCAAAACATCCCTTCGCAAACACGCAACGCTTGCTGCGAATGCGGTTCGCTCATCGGCATTTCGCCGGATAGCCATGCTAACAATGCGAACCGACCACCCGGCTTGATCCACGACGCTGCCTTTTGGAAGAATGCGGGTTTGTTGAATAGGTGTTCCGTGCACTCGATGCTCCAAACTACGTCGGCAGATTTATCAGGAAATTGGATCGCCTCCGCATCTTCGCACAGAAACTGAGGCCGAGGCTTTAGGCCTTTCAACGCAGCGCTTGCGGTGGCCCATTGTTTTTGCACCGGGCTCAGAGTCACTCCCGTCACCTGGCATTGCAAATTCTTCGCAAGCCAAATGCTAGAGCCGCCCATCCCGCAACCAATGTCGTATACGACCGAGTTGGGCTGGATTTTTGCGAGTCCAGCCAGGGTCGACGTTAACTGCAGCTGGGCTGCCTCGGGAGTCTCGTCTGCCAACCAATAGCCATGATGAATATGCGGTCCCCACAGCAGTCGGTAGAAAAGGGTACTGATGTCGTAATGGTTTTTGATTACAGACTTTTTGATGTCAGGACATTCAATCATTATTCGGGCACCATCCAAATGTCACCGTGGATAACAAGTTCGTCGGCAACTCCAACAGCACCTAGCATCTTGGAAAAAGGCTTGATGCCGAAGTTTGATTGCAAAATTTTGAAGGCGCCTCGCAAATGATGCCAACCATCTTTTTGTTCCATATCGCAAACTACTTCAACACGCTTTGTCTTTTCATGGAGAGTGAAGTCTCCGGTCAATATAAACTCAGGAAGATTACGTTTGCTTAATGTATTCTTTGGACGGATAGTCACATGCTCGAACTTGGCTGTCGCGTGTTTTTTCACATTGAGGATCTCAACGCCCAACATGTTTTCGTTCACTTTCTTACGGGTAACCTCATCAACGCTATTCTCGAGGCCGAGATATTTTTTTGCTTGAGGGGTATCCGCGTTGAAGGACTGCATATCAAACACGAGCTTACCTTCCTTGGCTTCTTTCTGGAATAGTTCGCCACTTGCGAGCTTACCTTCTACTGCATGCTGATGGCCAATTGGCCCAGCCTTATCAACGAAAATATACACCCTGCTAAAATCCGTGTTGACCTTGCCTGCGGGAGGTCGTTCTTGGCTGAGGGCATTACTGGCAAACGAAAAAAACAAGCATGCGAGTGCTTGGATGCCCTGCTTCCAAGGGCGCTCAATGTCAATGTTTCGCATCGTCAACACTCCGTTTTGCGTGTACAATCCCTTCCAAGTCCGAACGACTTCGCGGTCATAATAACACGTTCCTTCACTCCGCTACTAGTCGATCTCTCTGTTTCGAAAAAGAGTTTTAATGGAGTGATTGCTATAAAGGCGTTCCAATCTGGCGATTCCAAACACTACAAATTTGCAACGAATTCAGTACGCCTCGCGTCTTATGGCTATGTTATTGGTTATTTGTCTGCCCTGGTGTGTTTGGGCCGTTCTAAATCTACCCGTTGGCTCATCCGGAGTTCATGAATGGCTGCCCGAAGGAAGAACTGAGCGAGCGCGCTACGAAGCGTTTGTTGAGTCCTTTGGAAATGATCAGGTTGTTTTGATTTCCTGGGACGGTTGTCGTCTCGATGACCCGCGATTGAAAGAGTTTCAAGAGCATCTTGTTCGCAGCGATCTGTTTTCGAGCTACATATCCACGCTCGAGTCTAGCGACCAATTGATGAGTCAATTGGTCGAGGCCCCGTTGAGTTTGACACCCGTTCAAG
The DNA here is from genome assembly GCA_038223525.1 of Pirellulales bacterium. Taxonomy (GTDB): domain Bacteria; phylum Planctomycetota; class Planctomycetia; order Pirellulales; family Pirellulaceae; genus JBKCUI01. Next base: position 5,789 of record JBBRGW010000017.1, on the reverse strand, counting down.
CGGAATATCGACTCCATGGTGTGATGCTGGGTACTGATGGTACCGCAGCGTTATTGGCGCGAGTTACTTCGGCTGGAGTTTCAAAGCAAAACGATACCATTGAGATGATTCAGCGAGCTGCGGATGAAACGCCCGGCCTGAGCCGCCAACAGTTGCGGCTAGCGGGAACGGTTTACGAGGCTTTCGCAGTAGACACAGCAGCCGAAGCTAGTTTGAAAACATTGGTGCTCCCCTCGAGCATCTTGGGGTTGTTGATTGCTTGGTTTTGCTTGGGACAAATTCGCAGGGCCGCTGTCGTGCTGATTTTGGGTGGCGTCGGGCAATTGTTGGCTGTCGCGATGGTCTATTACACTGGCAATCGATTCAGCGCCGTATTGATTGTGCTACCAACGCTGGTGTTCATGCTTACCCTCTCCGGAGCGGTTCATTTGATGAACTACCACGCGGAATGTTTAAAGCGCAAGTGCGATTATGCCGGTGCTCAAGCGATGTTGTTGGGATGGAAGCCATGCACTCTTTCCAGCATCACCACAATGTTGGGCATGGGTTCGTTGCTGACTAGCCAGCTGGCACCAGTTCGGCAATTCGGGGTCTTTTCAGCCGTTGGTCTAGGCATCTCGACCGTGGTGCTATTGTTAGGCTTCCCCGCTTTCGCGGATTGGTTCTGCACGCCACGTCGCAGTTTGGCAATGAGCGATGGACTTCAAGATCCTATTGGACAGAGTGACAGTTCAATCACATGGATCGGAGGATATTTGCAATGGATGTTTCGAAACGCGAATTGGGTTTCTACCATTGGTATTTCCGTTCTAGTAGTCACATGCTTTGGCTTATCGCGACTCAAGGCATCCACGAAGTTCAGCGACATGTTCCCTGCCGAGAGTAAAACGAATTCGGATATGGCTTGGATGGAAGAGCATCTTGGCCCGATCGCCACCGTTGAAGTCCTTTTGAAATTCCCAGCTGAAAGCTCTTTGACGACCTTCGACCGAGCTCGGTGGGTATCCAAAGTTTCGACCGGTTTATTGCAGGAGCGAAGCGTCGGGGGAGTCTTCTCCGCAGCAACCTTTTTACCCAACTGGTCCGATGCCTCTTCCGTCGGCGCGACAGCAAAACGTTCGGTACTGCGACGAGAGATAGAGAAAGCGATTCCACATCTTGAAAGCCAAGGCTTAGTATCCACCAGCGGAAACGCTCAAACTTGGCGAATCATGGCCAAAGTTTCGGCTACTTCGGATGAGGACTATGGGCAGCTTACACGCAACGTTGCCATGGCCACTGCAGCGGTTCTTGGCGATGTCCCTGCTGGCGATTTAGCACAGCCCGAGTTCACAGGGTTGTCCCCGGTTATGCATGAGACGCAGGTCGCATTGCTAACCGATTTGGGATACAGCTTTGCGAGCGCCTTCCTGATGATTACGCCGGTCATGATGCTCATCGTCCGGAGTGTCTTCGGCGGCATCTTGATCATGCTTCCCAATGTCTTGCCGGTAACGATTGCCTTTGGCTGTATGGGATGGATGAACTTCGATCTCGATATTGCTGGTATTCTTACCGCCAGTATTGCCCTGGGTATCGCGGTCGACGATACATTGCATTTCGTATGCTGGTATATGGACGAATTGCGAGCCGGCTACTCGCGAGAGGCGGCGGTATCGAGAACCTTTCAAAATTGCGCTGCTGCTATGGTTCACACATCATTGATCAGTTGTGTTTCGATGATGCCATTCCTGTTGGCCGACTTTATTCCGACGCAGCAGTTTGCCAAACTCATGATTGTGATGTTGTCCGGCGCCGTTGTAGGGGATCTGGTTTTGTTGCCAGCACTGCTGCTGAGCCCGCTGGGGAAAGTCATTAAAGCTTCTTCCCAGGCAAGCGACTGTCCGGGGGTAGCATGAGATCAAGAGTGCTAGTTCCGGAACTCATGGACGATCCAGAGATAGATCCTGTCGAACACCGCAGAGCACTGAGCGGTTTGAGGCGGGTAAACGCCCTGTGCCAGACAGGCAAACATGTGGCCAAAGAAATTTTGGCCATTGCCAAGAAAAACAATCGCAACTCAATCCGAGTCTTGGATCTTGGCTGCGGTAGTGGCGATGTGGCTTGCAACGTCGCCCGGCGACTTGCCAGCCAACTAGAATGCCAAGTTGTCGGTTGGGATATCAGCGCAACGGCTGTCGAGTGTGCCAATCGTGCTTGGTACCAGAGCCAAACGCAGAAACGCAACTCTGCTCGCGTGCATTTCGAGCAAGTAGATGTGTTCAAGTCAACTGAATCCCAATTCGATGTCGTTTACTGCTGCTTGTTTCTTCATCACTTTGCGGAGTCGCAAGCGGTCGAAGTTTTGCAAGCCATGAAGAGAATCGCTACCATGTCCGTGTTGGTGGATGACTTGATCCGATCGAGTTGGGGGTATGCGTTAGCACAGATTGGCTGTCAGTTGTTATCGCGATCTCCGGTGGTCCATTTCGACGGACCTCAGTCCGTTCGCGCTGCGTTCACGACGGTGGAGGCTAGTCGATTGGCTGCACAAGCTGGATTAGATGCTTGCACCATCCATCGACATTGGCCCGAGAGATACTTGCTGAGATGGGACGCATAACATGGTCGCCAACGAAAGGTATTGGGACGTCGTCATCCTGGGCGCCGGAGTCGCCGGGGCCGCCGCTGCAATCCTTGCGAGCCAACAGGGTCTCAAAACGCTTTTGGTCGAATCGAAATCTTTTCCAAGAGAAAAAGTCTGCGGTGGCTGCCTCAATCTACGTGCCCAAGTCGCCCTCGAGCGACTCGGCGTGAACCGAGAGATCAATGCAGCGGGTGCAGTGCCGATCGATGCGATGCGATTGCAAATCCTGCACACCCGCGCGGAGTGGCAAGTACCGAGGATGATGAGCATTCGACGCTCAACCTTAGATAAGATACTGGTCGAGCGAGCGATCGCTTGCGGTGCGGACTTTGTCGATGGAACGCAAGGGAGTTTGCTGACACCGAACGCCAACGCTTCCGATGCAGCTCGCTCTGTTCGATTGCAGAAGAATGGCAAGTCGACTCAGATCGAGTCCAAGGTGGTGCTGGTCGCTAGTGGTTTGAGCCGATCCGCAATTCGGCAAGAAGAGAATTGGCCGGCCAAAGTCGAGCCCAGTTCCCGCATCGGAGTTCAGTGTATGGCACCCGAAGCAATTGCGCCTTGCTTTGCGGATGGTCGATTGCATATGCTGGTAGGGTCGCAGGGGTACGTTGGCATCTGCAAAACGGATGGTGGGTTGTTGGACATAGCCGCGGCCATTGATCCGTCGAGTATTCAAAGCCGAGGCAGCATTCCGCAAGTGGTTCAAAGTATCATTGAGGAGTGCGGATTGGGTGAAATCGAATTGCCAGAAAAGGATCAATGGCTTGCGACCCCCAGTTTAACTCGCAGTTCACAGAAGGTTTCCGATCATCGCGTTTTCTTGGTTGGCGATGCGATCGGTTACGTGGAACCGTTCACGGGCGAGGGAATGTCATGGGCGCTTGCGAGCGCTGAATCGGTAATGCCGATGGTCGTTGACATTGCGTCGCACAATTGGCACGACAACATGATCGCACGATGGAACGATTGGGCGATTCTGCAACGAAATCACAAACAACGAACATGCCGTTGGATCGCTAGCCAAATCAGATGGCCACGCGGTGCTGCATGGGTTTTACGAGCTTGCGATTGGATTCCGCCATTGCGTGCCTCATTCATCCGAAGGACTAGTCAATGAGTTTATCAAGTCTTGAAACACCTATCGCCCAACGCGCGACCTTCGCTCGGATCCTAGGTGTCGCAACCGCCGTTCCCGAATATTCGATCGCGCAGGAAGATGCGGCCATCGTGGCTCAGCAACTGCATGTATCGGAGCGATGGCACAATGCGTTGCCCGCGCTCTATCGCAAGTCAGGAGTGCAGCGACGCGGTAGCGTCCTCCTAGGGCCGGAGGGATTACCCGGTCGACAGCGTCAATCTTTCTATGAACCCATGCGTCCAAACCAACCCTTTGGCCCGACGACTGCGGACCGTATGAAAATGTTTTCGGAGCACGCTGGGCCGATGCTCCAACGCGCTTGTTCGGCAGCGATCGACCACTCGGGTATCGCGACATCCAGCATCACGCACCTGGTGACGGTATCCTGTACCGGCTTCTTCGCACCTGGAGTGGACATCGCGTTGATCGAGTCTCTCGGCCTGGACTCCAACGTCCAGCGCACCCACGTTGGCTTTATGGGGTGCCATGGCGCGCTCAATGGGATTCGCGTTGCCAAAGCGATCGTGGATGCAGATCCTACCGCGGTCGTATTGCTTGGAGCTGTCGAACTTTGCAGTCTACATCAACAGTATACCGATGACGCACAGCAACTGGTCGCAAACTCGCTTTTTGCCGATGGCGCAGCGGGACTCGTTATCGGAGCGGCCGACAATAAAGGTATCGAGCCGCAGTTGGCATTGGATCAAAATGCGTCCTCCCCGTCGCATTGGTCGATTGTTTCCACCTTCTCGAAATGGATACCACAAACGACCTCGCTGATGAGTTGGACGATCGGCGACTATGGTTTTCGAATGACTCTCGATCCGCAGGTTCCAAACGTCATCGAAGCCAACTTGGAGAGTGAACTACGGGGCTGGCTTGAGAGTCTTTCCCTTTCCATTTCGGATATCGATGCCTGGGCGATTCATCCCGGCGGCCCCCGAATCATCCAAGCGACGGGCAAGGCGTTGGGGTTGCCTTCGCAATCGCTCGAGGGATCGCTATCCATCCTTCGCGATCATGGAAACATGTCCTCGCCGACGGTATTGTTCATCCTGAAGCGTCTCTCACAGCAGCAGCCCCACGCAAATTACGGCGTTCTGTTGGCCTTCGGACCGGGGTTATGCATCGAAGCGGTATTGCTCAAGTCGTTAACATCGTCGACGGTATGTGGCGAGGGCCAATTCTCCGACTAGAATAGGGCTCGGTCGTAACCCCACGAATGAACCTGCCTTTGAATGAATCTGGAACGCTGTAAAATGCTCCCACGAATTGCGATGTCTCTTAGAGTTTTGATTGGGATTGTTGGAATGGAATTCTCAGGTGGAGTGGCGCTGGCAGATGATTCTTCGACGGTGCAGTACCGTCTCTCGTTTCGACAAGCGGAAACGCATCGCGTCGATATTGAGGTTTCGGTCCCAACGGACGGCAAGCCGGAAATTGAATTCATGATGCCCGTGTGGACCCCGGGCAGTTACTTGGTTCGCGAATACGCCCGTCAGGTCGAAGCCGTTAACGCTGCGAATGGGAAAACGAACGTTGCCCTGAGTGTCCGGAAGAAAGACAAGAATCATTGGTTGGTCGACTGCGCGGGAGCCGATGAAGTTGCACTGCGATACACGTTGTACTGCCGCGAAATGAGTGTACGTACCAATTGGGTCGAACGCGACTTCGCTTTTTTGACCGGTGCGGCTACTTTCTTGACTCGCTCGGACATGTTGTCCAACCCGCATGTGGTCCATATCGATGCATTACCAAACTGGCCCAAAGTGGCGACCAGTCTTGCAGTGGTCGACCCTCGCAATCCATGGACTCGCCGCGCCGCCAATTTTGACGAATTGGTCGATAGCCCAATTCTGTTAGGCGCGATCGATATTCAGACTTTTGAAGTGGGTGGAGCCAAACACCACTTGGCAACATTGGGGGGCGAGTCCTTTTGGGATACTGTCTCTGCGGCCAAGGATGTGAAGAAGATCGTAGAGACGGAACAAGCGTTTTGGAAAGAAACGCCCTACAAAGAGT
>JBBRGW010000016.1:0-19505 GCA_038223525.1 Pirellulales bacterium | reverse complement strand
TACTTGTAAAGCAAATTGAAGTCCACGAAGCGGAAATCCGAATTGTATTCAAGGTACCCCCAGTCCCTTTTTTCCTAACCCTCGGTGACACCAACAACCGGGGGGGACTGCGCCAATGTACATCGCGTCGAGCCGACTGGGGACGCGAGAAGTGGGAAGAGCGATTCTAGCCGCTAACCTTTTACACGAGTTGGACAAGCCAACTGGGGGCAAGACAAAATTTAGGGAACAAAAACGAAACGGCTAAATGTGGTGTCAATACCGAATTTTTAGCAGTCCGGCCTTAGCCTACGGTTTTCGGCCCATGTTATGATCGACGCATTCGTGATGGACGGCTTCGTCAGTTTACGTCCTGCCCGTCCAGCATGAATCCGATTCCTTGCTGAGAACCGTTCGAAAAATAGAAACCACCGTGATGCGGCCCTTTGGTTTGACGGATTTGGTGATAATCCATTTCGGGGCCCGACACCCAAGGGACTTTGTGCGTTACAGGCGAGTCGTATACCCCAGCAAAGTGCTTGCGATTGTCCAAGGTGACGAACGTATAGTGTCCGAAGGACATCTCATTCGGATCTATCGATTCTAGATCGGAACTTTTGGGGCAACGAAAAATCGGCGGCGGTAAATTCAAGGTCTCTGGTGCATTGGTGATATCGGCTCCTATTTTGATGCTTGCATGCAAATTTTGCTGCTCAATGAATGGGAGTATGTCGACGATCCATCCGCCCATCTTTCCAGCCCGGCCGCGGCTAGGCATTTTCTTATGCGCAGATGAATGATGCTCCACCGCAAAGTTGATTTGATAGACATGGTTCTTGCATACCGTTTCGCGAGCGCGCTCTCGAGCCATTTGAACGGCCGGTAATGCAATGCCGAGTAGCGTGCCGATGATCGCGACAACCACCAACAACTCAACAAGCGATACGCCAAGTTTTGGATGCATAGTTTGTGACACTTGATGGTCTGAACCCATTCGGAGAAATGGTAATGTTGCCTCTCGCCCATAAGCTTACCGGCCTCAATAGTGCGAAACAAGCATCACCCGAGTGACGCTGACTAAGAATTGAAGGTGAACTGACTGGTCGCGATTGCCGTAACACGTTTGTTGATTTCGCTTTCTAGATTGTCAGCACGCTGCAAATCTTCTGCAAACATAGGTGAAACATGCGAATATCCCATTTCTATGGTAACCCCGCTCGCTGCGTCGGTGTTGGACTTGTTCTACTGTTTGCCTCCGTAATCGGCTGCGGCGGTCGCAGTTCAAGCAGTAATCAGACCGCCAAGAGCGTTCGCACCGATGAACTTCTAGGTCTCAATCAGAATCCGGAACAAAAGGAAAATCGGGAAGCTTACGATCCGATCGAAGAAAATGATTTCTTCCAAACACTATCGCAACCTCAGTCCACATTTGCAGTCGATGTAGACACCGCTTCCTATTCCAACGTTCGGCGATTGATTCGCAGCGGCGTCAAACCCCCAAAGGGCGCTGTGCGGCTCGAAGAATTGGTCAACTACTTTCCTTATGACTACAAGGAACCAAGCGATCATTCTCCGTTTTCTGTATCTTCCGAAATCGCCGACTGCCCATGGGCTGCAGGGCATCAGTTGATGCGAATCGCGTTGCGAGGCAAGTCCATCGATATGGCCAATCGCAAACCTTGCAATATTGTGTTCTTGCTGGATGTTTCTGGGTCGATGCAATCGCCCGACAAACTCCCCTTGGTCAAATCCGCTGTGAAGTTGCTGCTCGGTGAACTCAAGGGTGACGATCGAATCGCTATTGCGGTCTATGCTGGGGGCAGCGGATTGGTATTGGATAGCACACCCGTTTCCGAATCGAAGAAGATTCTCGCTGCCCTCGATAAACTTGAGGCGGGTGGTTCAACCAACGGTGGTGCAGGTATCCAACTCGCATACAAAGTAGCAAGCTTAAATCGCATGGAAGGGGGCGTGAATCGAGTTGTGCTGTGCACTGACGGCGATTTCAATGTTGGAATCTCAAGCGATAGCGATTTGGTCGATCTCATTCAAAGAGAAGCCAAGAACGGGGTATACCTAAGCGTGCTCGGTTTCGGCGAGGGGAATATTCGCGATAGCACGATGGAGAAGCTAGCGGACAAAGGGAATGGCAATTACGCCTACATCGATTCATTGATGGAGGCGAGGAAAGTACTCGTTCAGCAAGCATCGGGAACGCTTGTCACGATCGCCAAGGACGTCAAGATCCAAGTGGATTTTAACCCGAGTCATATCTCGGCTTATCGACTGCTCGGCTACGAAAATAGGAACCTTGCGAATGAGGACTTTCGCGACGACAAAAAAGATGCAGGCGAGATAGGAGCTGGGCATACCGTAACTGCTTTCTATGAATTGATTCCCGTAGGATCGGAAAACCTTGCGGACAAGAATCGAAGTCCAGAATTTGTGGATCAGAAGCCTTCGGCCGCATCGGCGTCGAATACTATGCTCACCGTGAACTTGCGATACAAACAGCCTGATGCCGACGAGGCTCAAGAGTTCCAACTGCGGATCGCAAAAGAATCGAATGTGCAGCCGGCTTCCCCCGATTTTCAATTCGCCTCCAGCGTACTCGCTTATGGCATGCTGCTGCGAGAAAGCCAGTACCGTGGCAAAGCCAACTGGGAATGGGTAATATCCACCGCCAAAGAAAACACGGGCAAGGATCCGAACGGGCTCCGGGCGGAGTTTATTCAATTGGCAATGTCTGCCAGCAAATTGCCCAAGTAAGAATCCAAGTGGCACGGCGGTCAATCCGCTGAAAGATGAGTAGATTGATGCCCGCTTGGTTCCGATCGATAACTCCTGTTCCGAGTATTCGCAAATCTGGGAAAAGCGTTCGAGCAGTATCGGATTGGCCGAGCCAATTGGGTACACGTCGCATCTCATTGACGAACTCGGTCATTCGAGAAAAGGATCGAAAGTGGGTGCATCGAACGGATCCATTGGACTCCTTTGCCTAACGGTCATATTGATGACTTTCTCGGTGTTTTTGCATGCCCGGATGGCTAGCAACATAACTTGAGTGGCTAACTTTTGTCTACAATAAATCTTGTAGTCCTTCGCATTCAAATCATTCACTTTCAAATATTCGGTATCAACAGGTTCATCTATGTCGCACAAGATCCACATCGTTGGCGGTCCCGAAAAAGGACGAGTCTTCTCTCTTGTGGATGGGAATACGTTAGTGATTGGCAGAGGGCAACAAAGCGACACCAAAATCAATGACCCATTCATTTCCCGTATTCATTGCAAGGTGTCTCTTTCTGGAGCTGCGGTCACGCTGTTGGATGCTGGTGGCGGCAATACCCTCGTAGGCGGGACACCGGTTCAGGAAAAGGGACTTGAGCCAGGCGATGAGTTCCAAGCGGGCAATAGTATTTTTCGGTACGCGATCGGCGAAATGGATCCAGAAACGATTAAACTGCCACCTGGAAGTCTCGCTGCAGCGTCGACACAACCGAAACCCAAACCTACCGCGCTCAAGGATCTCGTCGGTCAAAGCATGGCCCACTACCGATTGGACAAGATCATTACGGCAGGTAGCACTGGTTTTCTATTCAAAGCGACCGATACCGAAAAGAACCGAACGGCGGCCGTGAAAGTATTGTCGCCCGATCGGACTTCCACCGAAGAAGAAAAGGAGCGATTCGTTCGAGCGATGAAAACGATGTTGCCGATCCGGCATCCCAACATCGTCTCGCTTTGGAACGCCGGCAAAAGCGGTCCCTTTTGTTGGGCAGCCATGGAATACATCGATTGCGAAAGCATGACCGAGGTCATTCATCGCATCGGCATCGAAGGGATGCTCGATTGGCGCGACGTTTGGCGTGTCGGTGTCGATATCGGTCGAGCGCTCGAAAAAGCGTATGCCGAGAAAGTCATTCACCGCAACGTGACTCCCGCGAATATCCTTCGTCGCAAAGCTGACAAAGCTTGCCTGCTCGGTGATTTGATGCTCGCCAAAGCCCTGGAGGGTGCGTTGGCAAAACAAGTGACTACACCGGGGCAATTGCTCGGTGAACTGCCCTATTTGCCCCCCGAACGAACTCGCGATCAAAGCGTTGTCGACACGCGTTCCGATATTTATGGACTCGGTGCGACCATGTATGCACTGCTAGCTGGCAAGGCACCTTTTGAATCCGACTCCACCGCGGAACTTATCCGCATGATCCGCGACGACGTACCGAAATCGCCCAAGAAATACCAATTGGCCGTAAACGATCTCTTCGCAGCGATCGTGCTCAAGATGATTGCGAAACGGCCCGATGACCGTTACGACAACCCCACCCAAATGCTCGCTGAATTGGAACGCGTTGGCAATTACCAAGGGCTCTCGATGCCGAGTTGATGCTCACCCGTTTTGAAATCGCGATAGACGCAAGAAATCTAGGTCGGCAGACATGCATTGCTCGATCGCTAAGTCGGCGGCCAATTCTCCCAATGCGCAGGTGAATTTGAAGCCGTGTCCCGACAAGCCTGCAACAATGGTCACCTGCGGAAGGTTCGGTAGTGTATCGATTACGAAATTCTCATCTGGCGTCATGGTGTAATAGCAACCGGCCCAACGAGTCATACGTCGGCTGACATCGGGTAAGTAACCTGAGAGGAACGATTCGACTAACTTTTGGTCGGCAGCGTTTCGCGGATGATCGCCATCGATTTGCGAATCCACTCGTTCTCCACCGCTATGCCTTGCAATCTTCAAGCCCAATGCGTCACGATTTGGAAAACCGTAAAAATGCCCGTTGGGCGTTTCGTAAAAGAAGCAAGGAAACCCATCGGATTCTCGATACGCTAGGTTTTCCGTTTCGTACCAATACAAGTCCTTGTGCAGCACGTGCAAAGGAATACCGAAATTGCCCAATAACTCACCAGCCCACGGGCCTGTGGTCACTATAAGCTTGCTCGCTCGGTAGATCTGCGATTCAGTACTCACCGAAACGCCGTCTCCGTCGGCTCGCCAGTCAACGACTTTTTGTTCCATTTGCAACTCGGCACCCTGCTCTGCCGCGCACTTGAGATGGGCCTCAACGCAGGCTTCCACGTTGAGATAGCCGGCATCTTTTTCTAGCAGCACAGACCAGGAATCATCCCCTTGCAAAGACGAGTACCGGTGCTTCGCTTCGGCCATAGTCAATTGCTCGATGGGCAAGCCGAATTGAGCGGCGCTGCGTAAGACTCCAGGAATGACAACGCCGTCGGCTGGTCCAATTTCAAGAATGCCAGTCGGTTGGTACAAACGCGTCCCGGTCCTTGACTCGAGTTCGCGCCAGAGATCGTAGGCGCGACAAAGAAGAGGGACATAGCTGGGGTGCTCGAAGTACGACTTACGAATGATCCGAGTTTCGCCATGCGAGCTACCGCGATGGTGCGGTGGAGAGAACCGATCCAGTCCTAGAACGCGACAACCTCGATTGGCAAGCGCGAACGCAGCAGCGCTACCGACACCACCTAAACCGATCACTATTGCATCGTAAATCTTCGACATGTCCTAAGTGTAACGAAAAGTTAAGAGTGTTGGAGTTCGACCCCCTACCCCCTTCTCCTCCCGAGGACTTCTCCTCCGGAGAGGAAAAGGGGAGATAGAACATTCGCTTCGCGATGCTGTCGTTTTTGACCTTTGTCCCGAACGCACCATCTGACGAGACCTGCAAAGAAGCGAGTGAAATCCTAAGATTTCTTCTCCCCTTCTCCTCCCGGAGGAGAAGGGGCCGGGGGATGAGGAGGCTGGAGCGGCTGGATACTTGATGTGGCAACTCAGTGGTGACCGGCAATGTTGCCGTGCCAAGTTGCGAAGCCAACATATATTCGAGCCTAACATAGAAAACCTCTTTTGCCCCGAGACGAATCGAGTTGTCGAGAGCGATGGACTGCCACGCCTCTATCGAAGTCATTCGTTTCACTAGAGATGAAATCGAGAACGACGCGAAGCGGCTTCTAAGCACCTGCGCAGAATTTTCTTGGTCCAATTCACGTAGCAGCGTCTCTCCGAGACGCTGATTTCTGCGAGTCTCGGAGAGACTCGCCTACGTGTTTTGCAAACTTAATTGTGCAAGGCTGCTTAGTTGCAATCGATGTCGTCTAAAAACGAATGCTCAAGCAGGACGCACCTCCTCATCCCCCAACCCCTTCTCCTCCCGGAGGAGAAGAGATCGGGTGATGAGGAGGCTGGAGCTCTGGATACTTGATGTGGCAACTCAGTGGTGACCGGCAATGTTGCCGTGCCAAGTTGCGAAGCCAACAAATGCGCGAGCCTAACAAAGAAAAATTTCTTTTCCTCGTGTTAAACTTTGGGGTTGGCGGCATTTGTTGCACGACGCTCCGCGTCGTGATTAATGCGACGCGGAGCGTCGCACAACTAAATCGAAAAGATGTTAAATCGCATCGGGCTGTTCTTCGTTTCGTACTAATCGCTGAGAACATTCCGTGCTCAGAACAATGGGGACAATTGTTCTACTCTATGCAATGATCCCTTTTACCACTTCGCCAGCGACATCCGTTAGTCGGTAATTGCGACTATTGAAGTTGTAGGTGAGCTTGGTATGGTCCATACCCAATAATGCCAAGATGGTCGCATGCAGATCGTTGATGCTCACGCGGTTCACTGCCGCTTTGTTGCCGATCTCGTCCGTTTCACCGTAGTGCGTCCCGCCCTTGACCCCGCCCCCGGCGAACCATGCGGTGAAGGCGTTTGGGTTGTGATCCCGTCCGGGCTTCGCACCCTTTTGTGCCAATGGCAATCGTCCAAACTCGCCAGCGCAAATAACGAGCGTGCTCTCGAGCAACCCGCGTTTCTTGAGATCTGCGAGCAAACCAGCAATTGGTATATCCGTCTCTTCGGCAAATTGACGATGGTTCCCCTCGATGTCAACGTGCCCGTCCCAGGAAAGTTGATTGTCCATTCCGCCAGAAAAAATCTGAACGAAGCGCGTCCCTCGCTCAACCAATCGCCGCGCCATCAAAGCTTGTTTACCAAAGTGCGCACACTTGTCGTTGTCGAGGCCGTATAACTTCTTAACGTCGGCCGACTCTCGCTCGATATCGAATGCCTCCGGTGCAGCCGTTTGCATTCGATAAGCCAACTCAAAACTCTCGATCCGGGCTGCCAATTCGGCTTCTGCTGGACTCTGTTCTTGGTGTTGCTTATTCAACTTGGCAATCAAATCCAACTGCCTCCGTTGCTCGCTAGTCGACATGTGTGGCAGCCTGGAAAGATTGGCAATCGGGTCCCCTTGCGCTGCAAGAAAAGTTCCTTGATAGACTCCGGGCAAGAAACCTGCACCCCAATTCGTCGCATGCCCCTTAGGAAGTCCTCGCCCCTTGGTATCGCACATGACTACATAACCGGGCAAGTTTTGGTTTTCGCTACCCAGGCCATACGTTACCCAAGAACCAACCCCAGGAAACCCCATCCGACTCATTCCCGTATTCATCTGGAACAGAGCGGGGGCATGGTTGTTGGTCTCCGTAAAGCAGCTATGGATAAAAGCCATGTCGTCGACATGTTTGGACAAGGCAGGAAAAATCTCGCTGACCCAAGTACCGCTCTGCCCATGTTGCGAGAAACGAAAAGGCGACTTCATCAAGCCGCCAACCGCATCGACAAAAAAGCCCGTTTTGTTGTCGAAGCCCTCCAACGTTTTGCCATCGCTGCGCTCAAGCTCTGGCTTGTAGTCCCATGTGTCAACTTGGCTTTGCCCTCCATTCATAAACAACCAAATGACGCTCTTGGCCTTGGCCGGAAAATGGGAGGGACGCGGGGCGAGTGGGGCAAGCGATCGGTCGACGAGTCTATCGCTGGGGCTTGCATGCAGACCGCGCGTTAGCAAACCCGCTTCGTCGAGCAAAGACGCCAAGCCAAGCATGCCAAATCCGCTACCCGCTCGGCGCAAGAAGTCGCGACGGCCATTGAGTGGTTGATAAGTGCGATGCAGAGCAGGATTTTGTGATGACATTTTGATAGGGGATTGCGACAGCCAAGGCGGTTAGTGTTGGTCAATCTTGCCGAGAGTGACTTTCGTATCGTCGGCACGGTTTTCAATGCTCTGGTCGCACCCGGCAGGTACGACCTACGGAATCAATCTACAAATACAAACTCATTGAGACTCATGATCGCTTGGCACCAGTCGGATATGGCCATTTCTACCGCGTTTTTCATGTCGTAGTCTGACTGCTGCTGCTGGATAAAATTAAGTGCTAGTTTCGTCTCGTCGGCAGATGGAGACCGTGAGAAGCATTCGCGATAAACTTGCCGAACCTGTTCTGTTAGATCACCATCCGACGTCCCTTTTGTTTTAGTCGCCAACCCGATTGCATACTCGCGGATGATCGGGCTATTCAATAGTAGAAGCGCTTGCGGCGCAACGGTTGTATTGCTGCGAGTCGCTAGATCCTGCAACGTATCAGGCGTGTCAAACAAACTCAGCATTGGGTTCAATTGACTCCTCTTTACAAAGAAGTAAATGCTGCGTCGGTTCATTTTCATATCCAGCGTTCCTGGACCGAACTGTTTTGTATCCAGTTTGCCACTCACCGACAGCAGTGAATCGCGAATGATCTCCGCTTCCAATCGACGCGGAGCAAATCTCCATAGCAACTTATTGTCGTGATCGGCTAATAACCGTGTCGCATCGGATTGAGACGACTGGCCATAGGTCGCTGAAAGCATCATCATCTTGTGTAGGCTCTTTAATCTCCATCCGTTTCGGATCAGTTCACTCGCCAAGTAATCTAGCAATTCAGGATGCGATGCACGAACACCTTGAGTTCCAAAATCGCTGGGCGTTGCAACCAAGCCTGTTCCGAAATGATGTTGCCACAATCGATTGACAATGACCCGGGCAGCAAGAGAGCCCGCGCCGTGCTCGGTATCGGTAATCCAGTTGGCAAGGGCAGCTCTGCGAAAACTAGTTGTTGCACCCGAGGGCTGGCCTACGATCCAATGGCTATTTCCATCTGGATGTTTCGTTAATACGGTCAAGAATCCTTGCACCGCTTCTTTGGTTTTTTGGCTGGGATCGCCCCGCTTGACGATATAGGTCTTGTCGTAGAAGTCAGGACCTTGCGTATGGAGCCTTACTGCCGGCACCCCTTCACTGCAAATGAGCATTTTAGCAATTCTGGGCATGGGCCGATTGGCGGAATGCTTCTGAACCACGTCTGCCAATCCCGTCCGAACATCATCGCGTGGTTTGTACCAATCGAGTAAGAGTTTGCGTTGGGTTTCGGTAACCTGCGCGATGGAGGATTCGCCCAGGGCAGTGAATGCTTCGTGGATTGCGGCTAAATCACCTCCGATTTCTAGCTTGGCCGGTCTGGATACAGTCGCGATGCTCAGTCGAGTTCGGCCAAAATTGTGCTGGTCGTTTCCTTTGAACTCCAAATGGATCTCCAATTCGGTTCCACTTTCAAATCCTATGTTTTCACTGGTTTCGAATACCGCAGCTTGGTTCTTGCCGAATTGAGGGTCGATAGCCCAACCGCTTTTGGGATCGGTGTCGATGGCTAGAGCGACGCTCAAGTTGGCACTTTGTTCGAACGTTGCTTGCGGATTCTTTAAGACGACATTCACGGCTGCACCAAGCCTGTCAGCAGGTCGAGCCACGATACGGATATTGGTCAAATCAAAGTTCCCGTTCGGTGCTCGGCCCGGTCCGCTTTTCGACATCGAGGCATCGGCTAACGCTTCGATACGAATCGCAGATATGTTTCGCGCTTCTGTCTTAGCCGTAAACGTGTAGCTATCGAATTGCGGATTCTTGCCAGAAGCCAAAAACGAACCATCGCTCTGCCGCGTCAAGGTGGCGCCACCGGAAGAAGTTGCAACGGTAGGTTCCAAGATCAGCCAGTTGGATTGAGGTGCATCTTTATGTTCCATGCGCCATCGATCAAAGTGACTGCTCAACTCTTCGCGATCGAATGCATCGAGCTTCGAAACCAATGGGGCATGTTCGGATTCGAAGTTCGCCAGCTTGAGCACGTCCCCTTCCGGATCCAATGGGACATCTAAATCGCTTCGCACCGTCGTCGTGAACGCACTGACGATGCCGTAGTATTCACCGATTGGGATGGGGTCAAACTTGTGATCGTGGCACCGAGCGCATCCGACCGTCAGTCCCAGCATCGTGGTACCGATCGTGCGGGCGATGTCATCCAATTCGTCGTAGCGTTCCTTCTCTGCTTGATTGGCCGTTATTTGAGTTGCATGAACCCCGGCGGCCAGGAAACCTGTCGCCGCTAAGGCTTGTGGGTTGTGCGGCGCTAGTTCGTCCCCCGCCAATTGCCATTTGAGAAATTGATCGTAGGGCATATCGTTGTTCAGTGCTTGAATCACAAAATCTCGGAAGTGATACGCATTGGGCCGATCATAATCTTGTTCAAACCCATGGCTTTCGGCAAAGCGAGCTAGATCGAGCCAGTGGCGTCCCCAGCGTTCCCCGTAGTGAGTACTGCCAAGCAAACCATCGATCACTTTCTCAAAAGCCATGGGGCTGTCATCATTGAGAAACGTATCGACTGCCGTAGGCGGTGGCGGCAATCCGATCAAGTCAAAATAGGCTCGCCGAATCAGCTTAATCTTGTCTGCAGGTCCGTTGGGGGCGAGCGATCGCTCCTGGAGCTTGAGCAACACAAATCGATCGATTGAAGACTTAATCCAATTGGCATCGTTATGCGTTAACCGTTCGTAACTCGGTGGAGTAGTCTTCATCAGTGGCTGATATGCCCAATGCCGGCTCTCCGATTCGAGATCGATGGTTCTTTGTTTCGCGTGCTTGCCTGCGTCAATGCGTGGATCGGGCGCTCCCATCTCGACCCATTTCGTCAGCAATGCGATTTCCTTGGCAGGCAGTTTGCCATCGGGCGGCATTTGCGTTTCAGCAGATTCGGAGTACCCGATCGCTTGAATTAGCAGACTCTCCAAAGGTTTATGCGGGACAATGGCAGGGCCACTATCACCCCCTTTTTGCCAACCGGGACGGCTGTCCAAGTAGAGATTCGCGTGCAAATCGGTCGATTGCGCGCTATGGCACTTGTAACAGCGGTTTTCCAAAAGAGGACGAATGTGCTCTTCAAAGAATGCGGTGTCCGCTGTAGTGCGTTTGGGTTCGCTCATTGGCGACGGACTGTCGTCCGCTGCAAGAGTCGAAACGAGCATTACGAGCATGGTAAGGACAACTGGAATGAAAGGCATGATCAGCTCAGTATCTCCTTGACAACGCGGGCGGGTTCAACACCCGTCAACTTGGCGTCCAGTCCGTTGAATGGGTAAGTGAATCGCTCATGGTCGATCCCAAGTTGGTTCAAGATGGTCGCGTGCAGGTCACGCACATGGACACCATCTTTGACAATGTTGTAGCAGTAGTCATCTGTTTCTCCATGGGTGACACCGGGCTTGATCCCGCCCCCGGCTAAAAACAAACTGAAGCACCGGGGATGGTGGTCGCGGCCATAGCTTTCCGTCAACGCCCCTTGCGTATAAACAGTGCGGCCAAACTCGCCACCCCAGACGATCAGTGTATCGTCGAGGAGTCCGTGTTGTTTCAAATCTTGGATAAGTGCTGCGGTTGGTTGGTCCGTATCTTTGCATTGCCCTCTCAAGGCGTTGGGCAAATTGCCGTGATGGTCCCATCCCATATGAAACAACTGGATGAACCGAACCCCGCGTTCCGCCAATCGTCGTGCCAATAAGCAGTTGGCCGCATATTTGCCCGGCATGTTCACTTCCGGACCGTATAGATCTAAGATATGCTGAGGCTCGCTCTTGACGTTTGCTAATTCTGGCACGCTCGATTGCATCCGAAAAGCCATCTCATACTGCGCGATGCGCGTTGCGATTTCGGGGTCGCCTGATTGGGTAAGTTTTTGCTGGTTGAGCTCTCGCACTTCGTCGAGCATCGAGCGTCTCAAATCGCGGTTCACGCCCGGCGGGTTTGAAAGATAAAGTACAGGATCGCCGGCATTGCGGAACTTTACGCCTTGGTATTGTGTTGGGAGAAAGCCGCTGCCCCAAAGCCGATCGTAAAGGGGCTGGTCATCAGTCCGGCCTGTTCCCTTGCTGGTCAGTACTACATAAGCGGGCAGATCTTGGTTCTCGCTGCCAAGGCCGTAGGCAAGCCATGAGCCGATACTTGGTCGTCCCGGCAATTGGTTGCCAGTTTGGAAGAAGGTGATAGCTGGATCGTGATTGATGGCTTCGGTGTTCATGCTGCGAACGATTGCCAGTTCGTCTACTAGTTCACCCGTGAACGGCATCAGCTCGCTCCAATCCGCACCGCACTTTCCTTTTTTGGAAAACTTGAAGATCGAAGGCGCAATAGGAAAGGTCGCTTGGCCGGACGACATGCCAGTCAAACGTTGGCCGTTTCGAACACTGTCCGGCAGATTCTCACCTCGGTATTTTTCCAACGTCGGTTTGTAATCAAACAACTCCATTTGCGACGGAGCACCAGACTGAAACAGATAGATTACTCGCTTGGCTTTTGCAACTCTATGAGGCAAGCTGCTCAAGCTACCTGTGGCCGCTAGTTTCTTTTCCTCGCCGCTGGCAAGTCCCGCCAGTGCAGCTAAGCCAATGCCTCCTGCACCGTTGGATAAAAACGAGCGGCGATTGAAAGCGTCTTGCAGACTTAGCATCTGTTTTTGTTGATTCATGCTATTCCTTGGTTACCGTTTCATCCAAATTCAGGATCACGCTGGCGGTGATGGAGTAGGCGGCAAGCTCCAACGGATCGAGTTCGCTGGCCATTTTCTTTTCTCCGACCTTTAACAGCTTTTTAGCAGCTTCCGGGTCAGCCTGAAAAGAGGACAACCGCCGTTCCAATCCCGCTTGCAACGTTTGAAGCTCGCGATCCGTCGGATTGCGAGCGGTCGCTAACTGGAACGCAAATCGAATGCGTTGGATTGACGTAGTGCCACCTTCGGTGAGCATTCTTTCCGCCAGGGACCGAGCCGCTTCGACGTAAGTGATTTCGTTGAGCAGCGAGAGCGCTTGCAACGGCGTGTTGGTACGAGATCGGCGAACGACACATAACTCCCGTCCGGGCATATCGAACATCAACATGTTCGGCGGAGCACTCGTTCGTTTCCATATCGTATACATGCTTCGTCGATAGAGTCCCTCGCCCATATCCTGTTTGTAGTTTCGTAAGTTGCCATAGACGTTGATCTCGTCCCAGATCCCTTCGGGTTGGTATGGCCGAACGGGTGGGCCACCCACTTTTTCTACGAGTAATCCACTGATTGCAAGTGCGTTGTCTCGAACCAATTCCGCTTGCAAACGGAATCGTGGGCCGCGCGCGAGCAGACGGTTTTCAGGATCTCGCGTTGTCGACTCCGACGTGACGACCGACGATTGACGGTAGGTCGCGCTCATGAGGATCGTCTTCAAAAGCGCCTTCGTATCCCATCCGAGTCGAATGTATTCCGTAGCCAACCAATCGAGCAACTCCGGGTGGCTTGGAAACTGAGATTGCATACCGAAGTTCTCGCTCGACTTGACGATGCCGATACCGAATAGCATTTCCCAGTAGCGATTGACTTGAACACGTGAGGTGAGCGGATGGGTTGGGTCGACCAACCACTTGGCAACCCCCAATCGATTGTTGGGAGCACCAGACGGCAACGGCGGCAGTGCGGCCGGGAGCGCTGCTAATACCTTATCGCCAGGTTTGTCGTATTGACCTCGAACCAGAATAAAGCAGTCGCGAGGTTGTGGGGTTTCCTGCATGACCATGACGGTGGGGATGCTCTTTTCGAAATCCACTTTCGCTTTCTTAGCCGAGTCTAAGGAAGCCATCGATTTTGCGAAAAGGCTCTCCGAAAGGGTTCGATAGTGCGAAACGATAAAGTCCGTTTGCGATTGGTTTCGTTCGCCGACAGGTGCCGAGATGGCTGCAACCAGCGCTTCGGGCAAAGGGCTCAATATCGACTCGCTTAATTCGGTATCGTCGGTTGAGGACAATCGAAAGAGTCCCAAGTTGTGGTTGCTAAGCGATTCCTGTTTCAATCGTAAGGTGAACGTGGTGCCAACATCGAGCGAGACAGGCTCTGCAAAAACAAAGACCGCGTGTCGAGTTATCTGCTTGGTCGGATCGAGCCCGTCGAGGGCCCAGCCTGTCGCTAGGTTGCCATCGATAGCATCTGAAATGTTCCAGTTGGTTTGTGAGTAATCGGCAAATGCGCGTGCGATCTTCAAAGGGACTATCGTATCGGGCGCCGCAGCATGGACCAGTTCCGCTTCGAACTCCCCAAGAACAGTATTTCCATTCCCTTTTCGGCCAAACCCGTTGGCTGCGTTGGCTGCGTGCGGGATCGCTTCCAATTGGATGGCGGTAATCTTTCTTTGCCTTGTTGCTTTGTGAGATAGAGAGTAGACATCCATCGAGGGTGACTTGCCGGTTACTTGAATGCTGCCGTCCGCTTGAGCGATTAACTTGGAGCCACGTCCGGCTAAGTCTCCATCGAGAATTGTCCATGTATTGGTGCGATCAAGCAGCTTCGGCCCGATGTTTGCCGCCCATGATTCAGCTTCTGGCCTCAGTTTGCTTGAGGACTCTTTGACATTTGCTTCCGCAGCGAGAACTGCTTGGACGAGTTCTGCGAGCTTTGCATCGTCGGCGGGACCTGGTGTTCGGATCAACGGGGCAGTATTGCCTGCAGATGCGACGCCGGATTCGGGTACATTGTTGAAGTACGAGAAGAACTGATACATTTCCTTTTGCGAAATTGGGTCGTACTTGTGATCATGGCAGCGAGCGCATCCCATCGTCAACGCCATCCATACCGCCGACGTCGCTTCGACGCGATCGATAACCCCTTCGATCCGCCATTCCTCTGCGATCAATCCTCCTTCGCTGTTTTGACGGTTATTGCGATTGAATCCGGTTGCGATTTTTTGGTCGAGTGTTGCGTTGGGGAGTAAATCGCCTGCGAGTTGTTCGATAGTGAATTGATCGAATGGCATATTCTTTTGAAATGCGTTGAGAACCCAATCTCGCCAGCCGTGCATAAAACGTTGATCGTCCGATTGGAAGCCGTTGCTATCGGCGTATCGTGCGCCGTCGAGCCACCACATGGTCATCCGTTCCGCGTAGCGAGGTGAATCGAGGAGTCGGTCGATTACCTTTTCGAATGCGATGTCGGTGGTGCTTGGATCTGTGGCAAAGGAGTCGACTTCCGCAATCGTTGGAGGTAGTCCCGTCAAATCGAGCGAGGCACGTCGAATGAGAGTTTCTCGCGTCGCTTGTTGGGATGGGCTAAGCCCTTCGGCGGTGAGCTTGGCCAATACAAAGGCATCGATCGGGCTGACACCCCACGGAATTTTCGAAGCAAGCACGTTTGGCCGCGTTGGCCTAAGGAAGGCCCAGTGCTTCTTGTACTCTGCTCCTTGCTCGATCCATCGTTCGAGCATTTTCGTTTCGGCTGTCGTCAAATTTTTGTGCGAGCGAGCGGGGGGCATGTGAAGTTCATCTTCAGCGCTGAGAAGTATCCTCCGAAGCATTTCGCTTTCGCTTGGTTGTCCTGGAGCGATCGCGCTTTTGCCGCTTTCAAGTTTGGTGGTAGCCGATTCCAATTGGTCGAGTCGCAATCCAGCTTCGACATGTTTGGCGTCGGCACCATGACAAGCGAGGCATTTGTCGGAAAGGATCGGCCGAATGTCGCGATTGAAATCAATTTTGTCGTCTGCGAATGCGGTGTCACTCGCGGATTGAAGCGAATAAAGGAGCAGGAAACTCAAGAGCGTTAAAAATCGAGAGAACAAGGTCGAGAACCTCGGTGGTAGGTGGGTACAACCAGCGGCAGGTAAACTTCACCTTTGACCCGAGTTGCCGGCGAGTGCGACGCGATTGCAATTCGCTCTATGATCGTTGAACTATTAGGCAAAGTCAATCTGGCTGAAATCAAGGTATCGCCAGCGAGACAGGTAGGCGTGCACGTCCAAAATCGGTGTTGCATATTGAAAAAACGATATTCCCAATTAAACCATCTGCACTGGTCTAGGCAAATCAGCCAAACGGCCCGATCCCGACGTGGATTCTAATCTTCAATGTGGTATATTTCCGACTCATCGAATGCGGCTGAACGCTTAAATGAATGGACTGCAGAATGAAGGGTATCGTCTTTACAGAATTTCTAGAGATGGTCGAACAGACTTACTCGTTGGAAATGTTGGACAATCTTATCGAGTCGGTCGCGCTGGAATCGGGCGGGATTTATACTTCTGTTGGAACCTACGATCACAAAGAGTTGGTCTCACTACTCGGAGAGTTATCGCAGCGCACCAAGATAGAGGTGCCTGTGCTTTTGCGGGATTTCGGCAGGCATCTAGGTCTCACGTTTTCGAAAAAGTACGCCACTTTTTTCGAAGCTGCATCGGATTCCTTCCAATTTTTGGAAAGCGTAGATCAGCACATCCACATCGAGGTCCGCAAGCTTTATGCCGATGCGGAATTGCCCAAATTTTCGACTCGGCGTTTGGAAAGCGGAGACTTTGAATTGCACTACGTATCGTCTCGCCATTTTGAGGATCTTGCATACGGATTAATCGAAGCAAGCGTCCTTTACTATGGTCAATCAATAGCCATTGGAATGTCTAGGACACCCGAAGGCGCCTTATTCTTACTTCGTCCAAACTAAGTGATGAGGCGAACTATCAGTGACTGACCTATTGAGGTTGACTCGTCGGTTTGAGCGAGAGCGGGAGGCGCGCAAGCACGCGGAAACGCTGCTCGAGAACAAAAGCCAAGAGCTTTATCAGATCAATCAAGATCTCCAGAAAGTACGCGATGAACTAGAAAGACGCGTCGAGGAACGGACGCGACAACTCGCAGACGCGCTGCATGCTGCGAATGCGGCAAACCATGCCAAAAGTGAGTTCTTAGCTAACATGAGCCATGAAATCCGAACTCCGATGACAGCGATTCTCGGATTCTCCGAATTGCTGCTCGATAGCGAAGCCGACAGCATTTCAAGTGACTTTGGAAGGGAAGCGATTCAGACAATTCATCGAAACGGTTAGAACTTGATCGCGATTATCAATGACATTCTCGATCTTTCTAAAATCGAAGCGGGTAAAATCGAAGTCGAACTTTGCCTCTACGCGCCGCTGGACATCGCAAATGAAGTATGCAGTCTCATGCAAGTTAGGGCGGATGCCAAAAATATCCAGTTGATTCTCGAAATAAAGGAGGCAGTCCCAAACCAAGTACTCATGGACGGGCCGCGCGTCAGGCAGATTTTGATCAACTTAATTGGCAATGCGATCAAGTTTACCGAAGTGGGATCCGTACGATTGATCGTTCGTTTGAATGGATCGACTCCAAACAGGCTGGAATTCGAAGTGGTTGATACAGGAATCGGACTGACTTTGCATCAGCAGGAAAGACTGTTTCAACCCTTTACTCAAGCGGATTCCTCGGTGTCACGGAAGTTCGGCGGGACAGGACTAGGGCTAGCCATCAGTAAGCGACTTGCTGAAATGATGGGAGGAGGACTATCCATTCTTCGCTCCGAGCCCAATGTTGGGACTTCTTTCGAAGCATGGATTGTTGCCCAGACATCTCAAATGTCTCAGACATCTCAGACGTCACGACATCAAGGTGATGACGCTAGCAGTGTTGGACACAGCCGACAAAAGTAGCGGGCAGGCTCCGCCGTGCCGTTCGGAGCAGAGCTTTTGCTGGACTACTCGTTGGACGGCACATGGAATGTGCCTACTATCTTTGACTTTTGTCGGCTGTGTCGTGTTGGTCACGTGTTAGAAATTGCTAGCATCCTTTTCTCAATCAACCGCTATTGAGCGCGGCGTGCTGGACGCAATGGCGCCATGTCGATTGTTAACGCCGCACCCTTGAGAGTCTCAAGTTTCTTGGTTTGTGCGTCAGTGAGCAAGGCCATTAGCGATTTGGTTTGCTCGGCCGCCAATTTAGCTGTCGCGGCTGTTCTATCTTCTGGACTCATGTCTTGCCAACCTTGCATCGCCTCGCGACGGGCGGCCATACTGGCTTCGTTTGCAGCCTTTAATTTGCCAGTTTGTTCTTCGGTAATTTCTAATTCTTTGGCGATAGCCGAGTCCATGAGTGCCGAAGCGCCGTTCACTTGGGCAATAAGCCCGTTCATGCGGGACTTCTGGGTGTCATCCAATTTGGCAATAAAAGCCATGTCCATTTCGGCACCCATTTTGAGCATCTCGGCTCTCGCGGCACCTCCTCCAGCACCTCCTCCAGCACCGCCGCCACCACCACCACCGCCGCCGCCAGGTGCCATCGCGGCTTGTTTTTCGCGTTGCTTGGCGAGTTGTTCGTTAGCAAGTTTCTTTTGTTCGTCGGTTAGCTTGAGCTCCGCTTGAACCTCTGGCAGAGTCGCTAGTTCAAAACGCATTCGCGTTTGTTGGCCACGACCGCCGCCAGGCCCACCTCGACCACCACCACCCTGTGCGTGGCTAAATTGCGCAGTGGACGCGCAAAAAAGGAGTCCAACAAACGCCAAAGATAACTGTCTTGCATGCAACATGAAAACACCTCGCCTGTACTCAGGGAAAGAATGGAAGGCCCGCCGGATCAACACACTGCAATCGCATCCGGGACTTGCTGAAGTCATAAAACCATCTGATATCCTACCGAAGTTCCATCGCCATATGCAATCGCCAAGCAATCTTTTAGGATTTAACAGACACAGCCGGCAAAAGTCCAGGTAGGTTCGGACCGCTGTTCCGACCAAGAGAAAATTCGTTGCAAATTCCAATAAGCTCGGGACAAATGGTCCCAAGCTACGGACAGAAAGTGATTTATGTCGACGGTATCAATGAAGCCAAGCGGCGAATCGTTCCTACCGTAATATTGCAAACACTGGCAAATGGTCGGATGCTACTGGCTCATCCAGCACTTTTGCAGACTGCACTTTCCAGGGAGCGTCTTTTTGCAAAAAGATGTAGTCAATTTTGCGAGTTGGTTTGGACACTGGAATGGTAGGTGACATTCCCTTTGAGTCCACATCGGTCCATTTGTTCAAGATAGGTGCCAACTCCGGTTTGTCTTGAGTGGAATTGAAATCGCCAGCAAGAATCGCTTGGCTCGGTCCACTACCGAACAATTTCACAAGTTCAGCATTCTGCGCCGCTCGGTCGTTTTCGCCTGCGGTGGAGTCCAGATGCGTACTCACAAAAACAAACCCCGGTCCTATACTTGGTTTCACGAACACTTCGAGCGCCATACGCTGTTCGCGTTTCGGACCCGACGGCAACGGTATCACTTTGCTCGCCGACACTGGCAACTTCGACAGAACCCCCAGTCCATATTCCCCCCCTGCGTAGTCAATTGCTTTACCGAAATAGGGTTGCATGCCTGTGAGCTTTCCAAGTTCCGCAATCTGGTCAACACCTTTGCTTCGCGTCGTGTTGCGATCGACTTCTTGGAGTGCGACCAAGTCGCATTCATGCTTGCGGATGATAGCCGCAATCCGTTCCAAATCGAGCTTGCCATCGATCC
>JBBRGW010000015.1:0-20859 GCA_038223525.1 Pirellulales bacterium | reverse complement strand
GGATCGACTTCCATCCAAAGGTACTTGGGACGTTGCGCTATTTCACCATCGGTTCGCGAAAGCGACAGATTCCACATTAGGCCCGAGTCTTTAAGGCGAGGCTGATAGATGCCCAGTTGCAGTAGGCTCGGCATGTTGTCTTCACTAAAGATCGGCGTTCGTCGCGCTTCACCCTCGTCCGTGAATTCGGCACATATCAATCGCTCGTCTGAACCTATCGTCATTCGAATCGCCGAACGTGGGCTCACCGGTACCAAGCGTCGCTGATTGCGATAGTCGATCCAGACTGGAGTGTTTTGGGGGACGGAGACTGGGATTGTAATAGGTTGGTTGAATGAACTCCGCCAGTTTTCCCCTGTTGCCAATCGAACAGCAAACGTCTCTGGCTGCACCAGCTTGTCGATCTTCTCAACGAGTTCGATCGCGTTGGCTACTTGCATGGTCGCCGAACCGCCGGACTCCTCGGCCAAGCGACGGTACTGGAGCGTGGCTTCGGGCAACTCCGCTTCTGGGACACCGAATCCGATGATGTGAATTCGAACACCCAATCGTTTGGCTTGTTGTATTACGTTATCGATCGAGACGTTTTTATCGGGAGTTGGATTGAATTGGTAGTTCCTGCCATCTGAAACCACGATTACGTCATGCGAAACTCCATTGCCCAAATTCGGCGTTTGTTCGATGGCTTGTTGGATCGCCAAATACAGAGGGGTTTGTCCCCAAGGAAGCAATAGATCCAATCGATTCATCACTGCCGAGAATTCCACATCGGTAAATCTCCCAACAGGCAAAATAGTTTCCACGTCTTCGAATGACCGGAGCGTTTGGGGGAATGGGAAACTTGCATAGTACCGATGTTGGAAAAGCGTTCCTTGGGCGGAAGTCCCCAACGCCACGCGATGTCCGAACAACGAAACACCGATCAGATCCGAGCCTCCACGCCATCGATTGAGAATATCTGAAATGGCAGTGCGGGCCGCGGCCAGCTTGGAGGTTTCGATTGCATTAGGTAAACTTGCTTCCGCGGTCCCTTCGACATATTGTGGCTCGCTCATCGACGCGGAGCAATCGAGAACGAGCGTTCTTGCTCGTCGCTTGGCGCGTTGGTCTTGGATAACGACACTGGCCAATCCCGGCGATGCGATCTGCGAGACCGAAACGTTCCTCAAGTTGGATGCCATTTCATACTCGGACTCAAACGCATGCCCTCGAAATCGAAGACTCGCAATGAGCTTTGTGGTACGGTCAACTTGGTCCTGTGTTCGCTTTGGCGGAGTCAAGGAAACGGTTTGCGGCTGCATATTAGGCCCGACAGCTACGCTTGAACGGCTGCCAATCTCCGAAGCGATTGTCTTGCTGTGCAGTTGGACCGATGCGATACCGACCGGGAGCGCAGCGAGGCCAGTACCCAGCTTGACACCGCATCCGATAATGGGTTCGGTATCCGGTCTCCAATTGGGCACTCCTTCGGCATGCAACAGTACGCCACTCTGGGCGGCTTCTTTGCGAGCAGAAAGAGTCTGAAATGCTTCGCTACATTCGAGCGAGAGGTCGTCGCTGCCATCCTTCGTCGCTTCACCGAGCAGATCGTTCGCAACGGCAACAAAATAAGGTTGCGAACGAATCGTGGGTTCCTTCCAAAAATCCTCCATCGCCCGGTAGCTTGATCGCACCAGCCGTCTCTTGGTTTGAAGGGAGTTCCATTCTTTTACGGCTCGACTGCAATCGCTATCTAGCGAGAGGCTTGCGACGATCCGAGCGATCGACATTGCAGTAGCATGGTCTGCAAGTGAACTGGAAACAGCATCTCGCTGCACTGCGTTGCAAGCGATCGAGATAAGTTTCTCCGCCGATTGTGCCGAAGAATCGAGTTTGGAGTTGGGGGTGGAGAACTCCTCTAATTGCTGAGAAGTTTCCGTAACAAGTCTTGCGATGGCAATCTGACTGCGATGGGACAGTTCGAGCAATTCTGTGGCTTTCTTGAGCTCTAGAGCAGTCACGGCGTGGAACGCTTTGGCGAGCAATTTACGCGATGCCAATCGCAATTGGATGGCTTTCTCTAACGATTCGCCTTGGTTTGGAAGAAAACCAGATTGCAACAGTTTTTGGATAGCGAATGCATTCTTTGGTGCAATCGTCTCCTTGACTTGCAACAATTCTCGCCATTGATCAGCAAGTTGTTGCTTGAGCAGATTCAGTGCCGGTGCAAGATCGACAAAGGATTGAGGCATTGCTTCGGACTGTGAAGCATTCTTTAGTACGAGCGAGTTGCACAATAATCCTTCCGCGATCTTTTCCATTTGGGTTGACAAACTGTTCGAAGACTTGTGAATGGCAATCGCATCGAGAATATCGCAGGCACGGTATAGCGAGGGGATCTCTGCGATAGCGCGTTCGTGAGAACGGAGAGCCCGCGCGAACCAATCGGTCCATTGTTCTAACGATTCGATCGATTTGGCAAACATGTTCGTGTCGTTCGTGATACTGTCTTCGGGTAGGTTGGCCAGCAATCTATCTTCAATGCTTCTCCGATCTCGATCCAACTGGGATTCGCGATCCGCGATCGCTTTGAACTCAGGGATCTGGCACCCTAGCTGGCGAATGCGTTCGAGGCGGCTTGAGGCCAAAGCAAACACTCTGATTGGTTCGGGGGTACGCCATAGATTGAGATCGGGTTGTTTGGACGCGTGAAGCAAAAAAGGAATAGTGGCGATCGTCGTTTCGTCGATCGACGGGCGCTGGAGAGCGGAGAGTTGGGTCGCGTTGGACAAAGTGGGCGCGTTTGAAAAAGCTTTCCAAAGTGAGCACGCGTTCTGTGCCATTTTGAAATCCAAGTCAACGGTATGGCTCGAAGTAGAGGTGTCTGAATCCACGCGAGCGGAGAGTTCCTTTTCGAGTTGCTGAAATCGTTGTTTCAATTCGGGCATTCGCTGCAAGCTGTCGTGTCCGCCGAAGCCAACGACTTCCATGCCAGTTACGATTTGGATCAATTCTGACCACTGGGCGGGTTGGTCGCGCCAAGGTGAACTTTTGTTCAATGTGTCTATCGTCCGCCAGGCAGCTTCGATATCCGCAAGTGTTTGGGTTGTAGCGGTGTGGGTTCGAATCGGTTCGATCCGTTTTGGGGATGAGCTAGCCCAGGCGATTTGAAGTTTCTCTTCGTCGGAGGTGCAAAGTGTTGTGGATTGGGGGACCCCACGTTCACGAATCGCGAATAGGCGGGTATTTTCCTGAACATATCGATTCAATTCCGCGAGCTCAACGTACTGATTTCCGTTTCCACCGTGTTTGCGTTGATCGCACACACCGGACAATGCTTCGGATAGGTAGCGAGAGAACGGGTCTGCCAACCCGTCGCGAGGATCGGCCGATTCGACGTTATTGGTGGTTGAAAGGAGTACCGTTAGTCGATTCAGTTTTGCAGCGGCCGATTGGGATTCGACCAATTTGCGAACGGCGACTGCGAACGAGTTATTTGGGAGCTCGCTTGGGAGCGGTCCGGTTTGTCGGCCGCTTTCGAGAAACAATACGACCGAGCGATCCTTCTTTACGACATTGGTGATGTGATCGATTAGCGATTGGAGGGGCAACCAGGATTTGGTGTCGAGCGCTTCCGATTCTTGGAACAAAAAGCATGGCTTGAGGCTTTGGTCAACAGCGCCGTGTAGATTGAGGTACAGCAACAACGGTTTGTCCCTTGATGCCGCATGATCAAGCTGAGCGATTGCATCCTCAAACTCACTCCATTGCCCCTCCGCTAGCCCGCTTGGATCTCCCAATTTACGGACCGTAAGGTTATGGCGATCGAGATTCTCTAGTGCGCGCGAGTTCTCAGCGCTACAGGGGTTCAGATCCCACGGCGGCGAATAGGTTGTCGAGATAATGAGAAGAGGAGTGCGAGTTGGCGATTGCAGTAGGGTACACGCAAAAACAAACAACAACACGATCAAAAGGAAGGCCGAAAGAACGAACCATCCGCGCAGATAGAGGCTGTAAGAAAGATTCGATCGCTCATCGGATTGTATTTGGGATGCAATCATGCAGCTTTTTTGTTCGCCAGATCGCTTTGGTTCAGTTTGTTGTAAAGGGTCTTGAGGCTGATACCGAGTTCTTCAGCGGCAGCCGGTTTGTTTCCTTGATGTCGCTGAATCGCTTCTTGCACGGCTAGCAATTCCATCTCGCGAAGGCTCATGGGATTGGGGATTGCATTGGGGATTGCATTGGCGATTGCATTGGATCCTTTCATCTCCCGCTTGTTACGTTTGTCGACAAAATGGCGAGGTAGGTGTTCTGGCATGATGGGTGGTTTGTCGCAAAGAATTGTTGCATGCTCGACCACGTTGGCCAATTCTCGCACATTCCCAGGCCAAGGATGATGCTTGAAAACTTCGATCGTATCGTCGGCAAAGATCTGCTCGAGCGCCGCATGTTCTGGTCGGTGGCGCAGGTAGAGGTGACGAGCCAGTGGCATTACGTCTTCCATACGTTCACGCAATGCAGGTACATGAATCTCAAACGCATTGATTCGAAACATCAAGTCCTCGCGAAACGCGCCCGATTCCACCATGGTTTCCACGTCGCGGTGCGTTGCGCAAACCACCCGCACATCCACATGGAATGTTTGGTTGCCACCGACGCGTCGAATATCGCCGCTTTCAAGAACTCGCAAGAGCTTGGCCTGCATGGCCAGGGGTAGCTCTCCGATTTCATCCAGAAAAATCGTTCCTCCGCTTGCGACTTCGAAGAGTCCATCACGCTGCGAATCAGCTCCTGTGAAGGCACCTTTTTTGTGTCCGAAGAGTTCGCTTTCTATTAGGTTTTCCGGTAGCGCGCCGCAATTGACTGCAACAAACGGCTTGTCTTTTCGAGCGCTCTGGTCGTGCAAAGCCCTTGCAACCAGTTCTTTGCCACACCCTGTTTCTCCGCGAATGAGCACAGTGCTAGGCGTTCGAGCCACTTTGTGGATCAGCGTCAGCACTTCTTGCATGGCATTCGAGGCGCCGATGAGTTTGGGGGCGGAGGTATGGGAAGCATTGGATTGTTTTTCGATCGCGGCAGAGTGGCGTTTCAGTTCCCGGCGGGCGGCGACCCTTTGGAGTAACGCTTGTAACTCGGACAGTCGGCATGGTTTGCTCAAGTAGTCGATGACTCCAAACCGCAATGCTGCTACCGCTGATTCGAGCGACTGTTTGCCAGTCAAAACGATCGCTTCGGTCATGGGGGAAAGCGTTGCTGCTCGCTCGATCACTTGAATGCCGTTCATTCCAGGCATATCCAAATCGACGATTAGACAGTCGAATGCTTCGCGTTCCAACGCAGCAACGGCAGTGTAACCGTCTGGGCACACGGTGACGCGGTGCCCCAGGTGCGGCAACTCCATCCGCATCAATTCTTGCAAAGAGGGCTCATCATCCGCAAACAAAATGGAGAGCTGGTCAGGCAGCGATTTTTTCATGGGTTGCGTCATAGGATGGGGTGTTAACGGGTTGGTTCGGTAAAATCACTTCAAATCGGGTTCCGCAATTATGGCCCTTGCTCTTGGGTGTGATGCGGCCTCCATGGTCAGCGATGATGCGGCTAGTGATTGGCAGTCCGAGCCCTGTTCCACGTCCATCGCGACGGCGAGTGAAGAAAGGTTCAAAAAGGTGCTGTAAGACTTCATCGGTCATGCCGCATCCATTGTCCTCGACCACCAATCGAACGGAATCGCTTAAGGCTTCGAGAGTGATTGCAACGCAGCCATTGCTTCGGTTGGGGTCTAAGGATTCGAGCGAGTTAGTCAACAGGTTGAGTACGACTTGTTTCATCTCTTGTGGGCTAGCCCACGCGATCATCGGCATCGGGCGAGGTTGGAACTCGATCTTCTGCGCACGGTACTGGCCAAGATGTCGTACCATATCAACCACATCCCCCACAATCTCATTCATGTCGATCGATTGCTTGCGTTGCTCCGTTCCTAGACGCGAAAAATCGAGTAGCTTTTCCGTAATCCCCTTGCATCGAAAGGCTTCGTCCTGAATGCGGCGCAGATAGGATCGCAGGGTATCTAGGTCAAAGCCAGATGTGGTTGAACCTGCTGTGTTGGATCCCGTGTCGGCTAAGGTTGTGGTTGCTTGATTTTCTGCGGGGTGCAAAATACGGTGCAACCTGGATTCGAGCGCTTCGGCGCTCCAGGCGATCGAGGCAAGCGGGTTGTTGATTTCGTGCGCAACACCGGCTGCGAGAAAGCCTACACTAGCAAGCTGCTCGTTGCGAATCACCTCTTGCGATCTTTCTCGCACTTGGTCATTGAGATCGCGTTGGATACTAAGAAAACTTGCGGCGCCCAAGTTGATTGCAACGGCGAGTTCTGACAACTCATCTTTGCTGTCAATGTGGATGCGGTGTGCGAAGTCACCAGCGGCAACGCGGCGCGAACCAGCGAGGAGTTCTTTGAACGGTTTGATCACGGCGATGCGTGCATAGAGAATCAATCCGATCAATAGAAATGCGGCGAGCGTCGCGCTGCTCCACGCCAGGACGATCCATGTTCGGTATCGCGATTTGACCTCTTCTTTGAAACTAACCATCCGATCGCCGAAGAAGGTGGGTAGTTTATGTGCGATTTTCGAGAGCTGTTCGAGATCCAACCGTTGTTGATAAAAATGAGGGAAGCTGCCGGACTCGAGAAGATCGTTTTGTCGAATCGCAATGGCGTTGAGGAGTTCGGTTAGTTCCGCCGACTTTTCAAACTCCAGCGTAACGTCTGAAAGAAACGTCTCGTCGATATTGGAGCGTTCCAGATGCGACTTATAACGTGCCAGAACCACGCGTACGTGATGCAGCTTTTCACCAAATTCCCGCTGGCTGACTTCCTCCATCAGCGCATGGTGTGGATTGGCATCATAGCCGATTCGATCGGTCAACGAAAACTTCCAGGGTTCTTTATCTTTGATATCGAGCTGCTGGAAAACCAATCTCAATTCGTCGATAGAACGGGTTAGGTCAGCCGTGAACGGCATCTCGGATGCGCGATTGCTCAGCGTCGTCGCTAAATCGCGATACGCGTAGACTCCGCGAAAGCTGCTGTAGCCCAAGACGGCGACAACAATACCAAGCACGACCATCGAAACAAGAAGTTTCTTTCGAATGGTAGAGGTTGAAATCCAGGGAATACCCACGCTATGCTCCTTGAAGGTTTACAATCGTTGAGAACGCGATCGGGTGTTTGGGCGATCTGCAGAATGAAAAGTACTGTAGGATGGGACCATTGTCTCGTCCGTTGATTTGTTCGGGACAATGGTCCCAAAGTGCAGCGGGCATCTCACAACCTGCCGCTCGCTTTATCGAATTATTGCGCCCTCCGACTGGACGCCCCGATAGGAGACCTGGGGATACAGAGGTTGAGGAGGAGCGACCTGCTGTGGGGCCACCGCTGGCGCACCCATCCGCCCTAGATCCACGGTTTTGAATCCCTGAACGCTTGGCATATCAAACTGCCTGACGTTGTCTGGAGAAAGTCCATTCATGACGTAGGAGGCGATGGCAATATCTAACTCGAGTGGCTCGCTGCCGGAAGGAAGCAGTCGAGCCTTGACTTGATGGGGCAATGATGTTTGCACCGACGCGTAATACTCGTGTTTGAATTGCTTCGCTTGTGCGACCAAGCGCAGGCTTGGATCATACAGGAGCACTTCGCGACAGAAGCCGTACTTTTGATCCACAACGAGTGTGCGATAGTAGTTGCCAATGGGCGTCGGCTCCAAAGTGGTAATCTCAACCATCCCATCGGGTCGGGTGGTGGGGGGGCGTTGTTGGTCGATTCGAGCTAAGTCCAACTCGCAAACGCCCATCGCTTGAATAAGCCATTCCGGTGAGACAGGTAAGACAGGTCGATCGGCTTGGTGTTCGAATTCGCTGTGACGCGCGAAGAACATGCTTGGCTGGCCACCGTCGCGGATGGCCATCCAAAAGACTTCATCGTTGCTACCGATGTCGACTCCACCCAAACCGCCGAATACGCTGGCCGTCAAACGGAACCGCTTTGGACGGCTCCAAGTGACATTGGTATTGATTGAGTTTTGGTTGCCGACCTTGACCGTTACCGAATTCGATTGGAGCGATTGAACATTGCGTGAACGATTGACGGCTTCCGCGAGTTGTTCCAAGTTCGGTGGGGTGTTGAACAATGGGACAGGCTGGAAATCGGGAATCGTTCGCTTGGGCATACAGGTAGCACCGCCCGCGACAAAAGTGAACGAAACGATCAGCAAGCATTGCAATGCTCTCCAACCATTTGAATTCTCCCGTTCGGCGGAGATGTTTCGCTGATTAGGTTTCACAGTAAAGCAGATCGATCAGTTTTTGGTGCAGGTATTCCGCACGATCAGGGGTAGGCGTATGTACGGGGACAACAAATTCGCGACCGTTAGATGAATGAGTCAAGTGCAGGTGACTCGGTTCGTCGTCGGGGGTATCGGTCGGGTCTTCGGACAGAAGGCGTCGACGGATTAAAAGGACAGCGAGCAGGTATGCGAGATCGCCATCGTCTGGTTGTTCGGAAAGTTTCTCGAGAGCGTCGAGCAAAACCAGGGTTGGTGCAAGGATCAGTTTCCCGGTCCGCTTGGCTGGCATTTGGCTAATCCACCAACCGACCGCCTTTTCAGGGGGGCCTTGCCAATGTTCTTTGCTGTAATCGTGCCGAACGAGTTCACTGCCTCGTTGAAGCACGACGGAAAAGTAGCGCTCCCCGGGCTCAAACGGACGGTCCCCTTGATGGCATTTTCGTGTGCTTCTTTGGATCGTGTATTCCTGCATGACGTCGCTTTTACGGAAAATCGACGGCAGAATCTAGATCAGCAAATGTTGAACCCACGAATTGGCAGGCCATTTATTGAAAGCAGCGGCCCTCGCGTGACCGCGGACGCGCTGGGTAAACATGAACAATCTACTTTCGACTTAAGGATTTGGGCAATTAACACCCGATTTAGGCTTGGACGAATCATGCGTGACCGTTAAACTTGCCGCCCCCTGATTTCGGAATCGTACCGAGAGTGGCGATAAGTTGTTCGCTATTACCGTTGCTTATACACCGACTTTTTAGAATGCCTTAGTGCTCCCATGTCCAAACATAAGACTCACAAGTCCACGAAGAAGCGTTTCCGACTCACAGCGAGCGGCAAGGTCAAGCACCGCAAGGCGGGGACCAGCCACTTGGCGATTAGCAAATCTGCGAAGAAGATTCGTCAATTGCGTGGCACAAGAGTGTTGGAACCGAATTTCCAGCGCGCGGTTCAAGACGCTTTGCGTGGCTACAGCTACTAAAGCACTTAGAATTAGAAACACCTGGCCCATTTTTTAATCACCAGGCGTTTGGGTATTAACTGCTGCGAAGTCCAAGTATTACGGGCCGTTGCTGCTGAAAGGTAGCCCTTCGCGATGACCTGAAACGCCCTAAAGCAAGCAAGATTTTTGATCCATGAGAACAAGAAAAGGTTCAGCTCGTAGGCAGGCCAAAAGAAAACTATTTCAACGAGCAGAGGGTTATGTAGGCGGACGCCGCAGACTCTACCGAACGGCGAAGGAAAATTTGGTCCGTGCGGGCCGGTTCGCATATCGTGACCGTCGCCGCAAACGTCGCGATTTCCGTCGGCTTTGGATTATCCGCGTCAATGCGGCATCCCGCATGCATGGCCTTCGCTACAGCGAGTTCATCCATGGTTTGCTACTGGCTAAGATCGAGATCGATCGAAAGCAACTAGCGGAGATGGCAGTGAACGATGCGGCAGCATTCGGTGTCGTAGTCGCAGCGGTCAAGAACGCCTTGGCGGCAAAAGCGGCTGCTTAATTTGTCCTTCTTCGTTGCACGACGCTCGAAGGCTGTGTTTTTATTATCGTCGCCTTTCGCTCCGCGAAAGTGCGATCAATTAATGCACCTTTTGCGGAGCAAAAGGCGACAATGTCTTGCACTTCGCGAGTAAAATCACAGCCTAACCACGTCTTGATGTTTGCGACCCGGAGTGTCGCACAACTAAGCTTCGAATCCCGAGCCTGCGATTGCATTAGTCGCGGGCTCTTTGCATAGTGTGACAACAGAGTCTGAGAACCTATTCATGTCCCTTCAGAATTTTGTCGAATCGCTCGATAATCTGCTCGACGAAGCCAAACAATCGCTCGATGAAGTTGCGTCTTCGGAACATCTAGAATCGCTGCGAGTCAAGTTTGTCGGTGCGAAGAACGGCGCCATCAAAGCGGTTCAGAAATTGATGGGTGCCATCGAATCGGAACACCGACCTGCAGCGGGCAAGCGATTTAACGAAGTGCGAGATGCGATCCAATCGGCTCTCGATGCTGCGTCGGAGCGGCTTGGAGGCGGCTCGCCAAAAGGTTCGAACGAACAACTCATCGACCCGACGTTGCCAGGTGTTCGGCCTGTGTTGGGTCAGCTCCACCCGATCACTCAGACGATCGAGCACCTGAAAGACATCATGGGGCGTTTGGGCTTCAATACGACCGAAGGCCCAGAGATTGAGGACGCGTGGCACAATTTCATGGCCCTCAATATTCCTGAAGATCATCCTGCTCGCGACCCTTTAGATAACTTCTATTTGGCGACCGCAAGCAAACAATTGCACAACCCAACGGACCGGGATGCAATGCTCTTGCGCAGCCAAACCAGTACGGTTCAGATTCGTGTTATGGAGACGCAGCCTTTGCCGCTGCGAATCATTTCGCTAGGCCGCGTCTATAG
This sequence comes from Pirellulales bacterium, assembly GCA_038223525.1. Classification (GTDB taxonomy): domain Bacteria; phylum Planctomycetota; class Planctomycetia; order Pirellulales; family Pirellulaceae; genus JBKCUI01. The sequence goes on along the minus strand of JBBRGW010000015.1, from coordinate 10,130 downwards.
GCCGGATGCTCCCGACGCGACCCACTTCCCGATGTTCCATCAAATGGAGGGGCTATGGGTCGATAAGAATGTCACTATGGCTCAACTCAAGAGCGTGTTGCGATTGTTTGCGACCAGTTATCTCGGAAACGACGTCAAAGTTCGCTTCCGCCCTTCCTTCTTCCCATTCACGGAACCGAGCGTCGAGGTTGACTATTGGTGGAATGACAATTGGATCGAATTCGGCGGGGCGGGGATGGTCGACCCAAATGTCTTTCAAGCCCTCGGTATCGACTCGGAAGAATGGAGCGGGTTCGCATTTGGGCTTGGGGTCGAGCGATTGTGCATGAGACGATTTGGGATTGTCGATATCCGAGATTTGTATCGAAGCGATGTTCGCTTTTTGCGCCAGTTTGCAACATAGAATATTGGCGGAAGCCAAACCACAGAATGCCGGATGGCTTGCTCCGTTCCGCAAAATTTTCTCCGCAGCGTAATATTACAGTGAGTAGTGTGCATGTTAGTCTCTTGGGAATGGTTATCTGATTACGTTGATATTGGCATTAGTCATGAAGACATGGCCATGCGCTGGGCATTGACGGGCCTCAACCATGAAGGCACCGTCATGGTCGATGGGGTTCCCGTGATCGATTTGGAAATCACCAGCAATCGTGGCGACTGCTTGGGGCACATCGGCATTGCTCGCGAAGCGTCTGTACTGCTGCAAAGCGAGTTGCGTTTTCCATCGCCGCAGCTCAAGACGGCCGACGAGCTTGCATCGAAAACGTTGATTATTGAAAACCAATTCGTAGAAGCTTGCCCGCGTTACATTGGTCGATTAATACGTGGCGTCAAGATCGGTCCTAGCCCGCTGTGGCTTCAAAAGCGACTCATTGCTATCGGGGTGAAGCCGATTAACAACGTGGTGGACGCGACCAACTACGTCATGTTTGAATGTGGGCAGCCATTGCACGCCTTTGACTTCGCCAACATTCGGGGTGGAAAGATCATTGTGCGGCCAGCCCACGACAAAGAGAATTTCGTCGCGATCGATCACCGCACGTACCAGCTCGATCCTCAGATGGTGGTCATTGCGGACGCGGAACGGGCTGTGGCGTTAGGTGGTGTGATGGGTGGCGTTGAGAGCGAAGTCTCCGACAGCACCGTTGATATCCTTCTGGAAGCGGCCGAGTTCATGCCTCTTTCTATTCGTCGCACCGCCCGCAAGCTAAAACTGCATTCCCCGTCGTCGTATCGCTACGAAAGACGCATCGACCAAGCGAACATGGATTGGGCGTCTCGACGTTGCTGCGAAATTATCCTCGAGACGGCTGGTGGTCAGTTGATGTCGGGTTCGGTGGATACCGGCGAACGCTTGCCTGAGCGAACTCCGATCCTCTTGCGAGAGAACAAGATCGCGAGCGTCCTTGGGATCGATGTCCCGTGGGAACGTTCGCTGGAGATCCTGGTGCATCTTGGCTGTCAAGTGTCCGGCAGCACCAGCGATGCGGATGCCCGGGTAATCGCGCCGAGTTACCGAGCTGATCTCACTCGCGAGATCGACTTGATCGAAGAGATCGCACGCATCCATGGGTACGAGCAGATTCCAGAGGATGCCGCGGTGCCTTTGGTTTCCTCGACCAAGCGTCCCAAGGACATCGTCATGGAGACGGTGCGACGTGTTGTTTGCGCGACTGGTTTTGACGAAACGATGACCCCAAGTTTGATCGGTAAAACTTCGACCTCGGTCATCTCACCTTGGACCAAGGAAGACGCGATGTCGACGCTGATCCCATTGCTCGAGGGTGCTAGTCACTTGCGGAGATCACTAATCCCGAGTTTGATCGCGGCTAGACTCTACAACCAATCGCAGACCAACCGTGATTCGCAACTGTTCGAAACCGCCAACATCTATTTGCCTCAAAAGAGTGGCTTGCCTGGCCAGCAATTCAATCTGGGGGTTATTGGTTTGTCGGACATTCGCACTGTGGCAGGAACTTTTGAAGAGATCCTGCATCGTGTTTGCGGGCACGATTTTCTGCAGTCGAAGTTGAGCAAGAGCCTTGTCTCGTGGAACTATCTAGCTCCACAAAGCGGGATCGTGTGGCAAGTCGAGGGAGAGACGATCGCCTGGGTCGGCCAATTGAATCGATCGATTGTCGATTCGTTGAAGCTCGACAGCGCCGCGGCGGTCGGCGAAATGAACTTGGATATGTTGCTCGAACATGCTCGGTTGGTGCCACAACTTCAACCGATAGTTCCATTCCCGACAGTGGAGCGCGATTTGAATTTGATCTTGGACGAAGCGACTCAGTGGCAATCGATTTCAAGCGTGATTCAGAACGCGGCGGGTCCGCTTTGCATCAACGTTCTATTCCGCGAGATTTATCGAGACACCAAGAAGGACGGCGATGGCAAGAAGCGTGTTCTACTGAGCATGCATTTGCGAAGCGCCACTGAGACGTTGACAAGCGAACAAGCCGACACAGTGATGAAAAATGCTTTGGCTGCCTGCCAGACAGAATTCAAAGCCACCATTTTGCAATAGCCGCATACAGTAGGAGAGTCTCTCCGAGACTCTCAACAACGTCTCAGAGAGACGTTGCTACGTGAAGCACGTTACAAACTTTGACGAAACGTGCTGGCGAAAGTCCTATACGACTTGAGTCAGCTTTCGATTTTTCAGCTCATATCGTTTCTGCATTTGCTCAGCCAACGATGACGAGTGGGTCACAACGATCAGGACGGTGTTCTCTTCTTTGGGGACTTCGAGCAAGAGCCGAGCAATATTTTCAGCTGCCTGTTGATCCAAGTTGCCTGTTGGTTCGTCGGCCAATACAACCATAGGCTTGAGAATCAGGGCGCGGGCGACCGCGACTCGCTCGCGTTCACCGCCGGAGAGCTGGCTTGGCAAGTGCGTCATACGATCCTTGAGCCCGACCCGTTCTAGAAGCGCGATCGCGCGATTGCGAATCTCTTGTGTCGGTTTGCCATTCGCTAGGGCCGGCAGCAGAGTATTCTCGAGTACGTTCCATTGCGGTAGCAAATGATGGTCTTGGAATATGAACCCAATCCGTTCATTACGAAATCGAGCCTGTTGATTTTCGTTCAATTGATAGGGGTCCTGGCCGCCGATACGAACCGACCCGCTGGTGGGTGCATCGAGGATACCGAGGATTTGCAACAGCGTCGATTTCCCGGATCCGCTTGGGCCGACAATGGCAAGGTTATCACCGGCATTCATTGAGAACGAGACGCCGTCTAGCACGACGATCTCCTCCGCATAGGTGGGATAAACTTTTCGTATGTCGATAGCTTCAAGCGCTGGATTTGCCATAGAACGACGATTTATCCGAGGATCAATTTTTGCAAGAAGTAAACGGCGACACCCGCGATGTAGCCAAGCAGCGATAACGGCCCGATTCGACGAGCGTACCACATGAAGTCGACTTTCTCGAGACCCATCGCAGCGACTCCTGCCGCAGAACCAATGATCAAACAACTGCCACCTGTTCCCGCGCAGTACGCCAGCAGCATCCAAAACGGATCGTTGGGTGGCGTTTCGCTGTACATCTCAATGCCAGCAGCAACCAATGGAACATTGTCAACCACCGCCGAAACCAAGCCGATGATGATTGCGATAATCGATGCATTGCCAATCGTATTTTGTAGCGATACTGCAATATTCTTAAGTATCTCAACACTTCCCAACGCACCGACCGCGAGCAAGATTCCTAGGAAGAACAAAATGCTCGACATGTCAACGCGACGCAGCGCTGACATAACTCCTGTCGAGCTTCGCGTTCTTTCATCCAGCGTGTGGCTCACCAATTCGGAAACCACCCACAGCACGCCCAAGCTAAGCACCATCCCCATGAAAGGAGGAAGATGTGTGAATGCCTTGAATATGGGCACCATCATCAATCCTATCAGGCCAAGTCCCAAAAATAATGCGCGATGCCAGGGCTGAATATTTTTGTCGTCGTTCTCATCCGTTTCTGTCGAGACCGGAGGCAGTTCGCCTTTCATCCGTCGCGAAGCAACAAGAAGCGGAACCAGCAAGCAAACAATGCTTGCCAGAAACAAATCACGCATAACATCGAGCGAGTTAATCTTATTTTTGACCCATAGCATGGTTGTGGTCACGTCCCCGATCACGGTCCAAGCGCCACCGGCATTGGCGGCGATGACTGTTATCCCGATGAACATTAATCTTGTTTCGCGGTCCGCAACGAGCTTCCTCAAAAGTGAAACGACTACGATAGTCGTAGTGAGATTGTCCAGAACTGCAGACATGAAGAAGGTAACCCAACCGACGATCCATAAAAGAGTCACCTTGTTACGGGCTTTTACATTTTGCGTCACCAAGGAAAAGCCCTCGTGTGCATCGACTAGTTCCACGATTGTCATTGCACCCATCAGGAAAAATAGGATTCCAGCGACCTCGACGAATCCCTTGGGCAATTGGTACTCGGTGAGAAACTCCAGTTTGGCGGGCAAATGAGACACTGCATGGGGTTCGAGGCCCAGCGAATGCATTTTTTCCCAAGCTTCAAACGGAGCTTGCGGGACGAGCGTTTCATGTCCAATCGCATAAATGGTCCAACATACGACTCCAGTAACAATGGCCGAGGCGGCTTTGTTGATATGAATCTGGTGTTCAAAAACGATTGCCAAATAGCCGACAACAAAAACGACGATAATCGCGGTGAGCATTGAGTTCTTATTCTGCAGGGATGTGCTTAGGAGTTTTCATGGGTTTGCCCGTTAGTTCATCTTCGTAGTGCTTACGAATATGACCAATATAATCCAACATGGAATGATCGCTAAAGTAATCTAGTTTCCACAACCTTAGCGAAGCAAGCAGTCCCCAGAATCGGTCGCGAACACGAAGCCACGATCTCAAGTTGCTTACCCGACCATGTCGGTTAAGGTAGATCTCCTGTCCCATGTGCCGGTAGCCGAGCCAGCTTGGTGGCACGCGGGGGACAATATCGTTGTTGTTCACCCAACGGTAGTGCTTTACTTTCAAAAATGAGGAGTAAGAGCGATCGCCCACTCGAGGTGCACCATAGGAGAAAATGGCTTGTGGGTTCGAAGGGATGGGGGATATCTTGCAGCGAACCGCACATACGGCCGCCATCGCACCCCCCAGCGAGTGCCCGGCGAACCACATCGGACGTTGGTTCTCTTTGATCTGCTGCTCTAGCAATGGCCAAAGTTCATTGACCTCGGTATGAAAACCGCTATGCACACGGCCGACTTCGGATGCGACAGTCCAAGCGTTGGCGTCGGCCTTGATGTCGTTCCACTGATTCGGCTCGGTCCCTCGGCATACGATCATGCAATCGAATCGATTACCCAGTACGTACGCTTCGGCTCCATCTCTCGCAATGAATACGCAATGGTCCAAGCCAGCTTCGTAAACCGATCCCTCGACCGCTTCGGGTTCAGCGTAAGCTAGTCTGGACAACTCAGCGAATAGAAGCGATTTCTTAATCCACGACAGTTCGGATAGCGGACGATCCAGTTTGATCGTGACCTTTTGCTCAGCGGGAGGTGGCTTGCCGCTGGCAACCGCCGACGTGTTGGAGTTTGTTGTATCCGAATCTGATGACATTCACTCTCCTTAGCTATCGGTTCTCTATAGGAACGATGTCGCGTTTGATATGTCCTGTGTATACCTGGCGAGGTCGGCCAATTCGAGTCAGCGGAGAGTTCTGCATTTCGATCCAATGTGCAATCCAACCCGGGAGTCGTCCTATCGCGAATAGCACAGTGAACATTTGAATCGGAATCCCCATCGCTCTGTAAATGACACCGGAATAGAAGTCGACGTTGGGGTAAAGTTTGCGCTCGACGAAGTACGGGTCGCGAAGTGCAACGGCCTCGAGTTCTTGCGCGACATCAAACAACGGATCCTTGAGGTTGAGCTTGTTGAGCAACACGTCGCTTGCCGCTTTGATGATTTTGGCTCGTGGATCGTAGTTCTTGTAGACGCGGTGACCAAAGCCCATCAAGCGAAAGTTGCTCGACTTGTCTTTTGCCATATCGACGTACTTCTTTACATTGCCTCCGTCGTCCGCGATCTGTTTTAACATGTTCACGCAAGCTTCGTTTGCACCACCGTGTAGCGGTCCCCAAAGGGCACAAATTCCTGCGGAAATACAAGCGAATAAATTTGCGTTGGACGAGCCAACCAAACGAACGGTCGAGGTGCTGCAATTCTGTTCATGATCCGCATGCACGATCAACAGGAGATTGAGAGCGCGTACAAAATCAGGGTCTGGTTTGTATTTTTCGCTCGGCAAGGCAAACATCATGCTGAGGAAGTTCTGGCAGTAATCCAAACTATTGTCTGGATAGATAAAGGGCTGACCAAATGCCTTTTTGTAACTATACGCGGCAATCGTAGGCAGTTTGGCGATCAGGCGATGGACCGAAACCTCGACCTCCTCTGGATCATGCGGATCGAGCGAGTCTTGATAAAAGGTGGACAGCGCACCGACGACACTCGAGAGGATTGCCATCGGATGGGCATCGCGAGGGAAGCCATTGTAAAAAGTGCGCATGTCCTCATGAAGCATCGTGTGCTTCTCGATCGAATCCTTGAACTGCTCAAGCTGCTCCTTGTTAGGCAGATCTCCGTAGATGATCAAATAGCTTGTTTCCAAGAAATCGCAGTGTTCGGCCAATTCTTCGATCGGGTAGCCGCGGTAGCGAAGGATGCCCCGGTCGCCGTCGAGATAAGTGATCGAGCTGGAAGTCGCGGCAGTGTTAGCAAACCCGTCATCGATCGTTGTGTGCCCTGTTTCTTTCAGCAACTTGGAGATGTCGATTGCGCGATCGTTCTCAGTTCCGACCAGGATAGGCAAAGCAAATTCCTTGCCGTCAAGAGTCAATTTAGCAGGGGTGGCCTCAACTTTAGGAGAACCTGAAATGGCACTCATGAATTGCTCCGCGGCACAAGGTTTTCCCTGGTGCAGCCTCAAAAAGGGGTTATAGATTTGCTTAAGCAGTGTAGCCGGAAGCTGTTCTTGGGACAATCAGCCAATCACTTGGATTTGCGGCTAAGGTCTTGTAAAACAATAAGTGTTCGAATTGGTTATCAGCATTTGGCGTAAGCCTGCAGGGTTTTCCATGAACCGGACGCTTACGCATTCCGTCATGCTCACTTTCGGCAAAAGTGACCTACCTTATAGATCGTCGAAGTCGTCGCGTACTACATCTCCTGGGCTTTCCACCATTTGGCAGTAACTATCGTAGCGGCGTGCATCGAGTCGGCCATCTGCCACCGCGTCCTTCACGGCGCATAAGTTTTCGTGAATGTGTGTGCAATTGGGGTAACGGCAGTTGGATGCAAACGGGCGAATGTCGCGGAACAATCCGGAAAGCTCACTCGGCAAAATGTCCCAAAGCTGAAATTGCCTTACACCAGGCGTATCGATCATCGATCCTCCATAACTCAGAGGGAATACTTCCGCAGTCGTGGTCGTATGCTTGCCTTTTTGATTCTCAAGACTGACGGCTTGCACACGCTGCTTCAGTCCCGTGTCCAACGCATTCAAGATAGAAGATTTCCCGACCCCGCTTTGCCCAACGACAACGCTGCTGCGATTGCAAGTGATCGACCGCATGCGGTCGATGCCCCAGCCTTTGGCGGCGCTGACCATGACAACTCTGTAACCCATCTGCGCATAAGAGCCAATGAGCGGTTGTAATGCTGAGGTGTCGATCAAGTCGCACTTATTGATACAGATACAAGCGTCCAAATGATTTTGCTCTGCGGTGGCCAAAACGCGGTCGATGAGATTCGGCTTGATCGACGGTTGGGCAGCGCTGGTTACGATCAGCAACTGATCGACGTTGGCGACCATAACATGTCGTCGCTGTTTGCTCGTACGACTCAGCGTCGACCGTCTTGGTTCGATTCGCACTATCCAGCCTTGGGCTTCACCCTCGGGCAGGATTGAGACTTTGTCCCCCGCAACGAGAACATGCCGTTGGTCGGTGGCCAAGTTTTTGAGGACTCGCCTCACGGCGCATCGAAAGATGCGGCCATCCAGAAGTTGCACGATCGACTCAACACCGTGGACTTTGAGAACGAGTCCGTTGAGCGTGCATGCATCTTTTAGGTCCAAGTCGATTTGTCCCAGTGCGTCGGTGCCTCCATTCTCGATGAGGTTTCCTCGAACGGTTCTGTGTCGAGTTTGTTCCCCTTTTCCGCTGACCCGCTGTGAAGCAACCGTGTCAATATCTTCTTTGTCCGACGCATAATCGCTGGTCAGGTCCGCATCTCTCGCTTGGGATTGGTGTTTCTTTCGAAACTCGATGCGGACCTTGTTAGATTTCTTGCGGGCCATACTTGCTAGGTCGCGCTGACGACTTCCGTCGATGCTGGCGTCGAGGGACGCCTAACGTGAACGCTTGGCCCAATCAGTTCTGTGATTTCGTTTTCGTCGAGTTCTTCTCGCTCCATGAGTGCATCTTTGAGGCGTTCGAGCTCCTCGCGTCGGGAGTGAAGCATATCTGCTGCCCTTCGGTCTGCTGCTCGCAGCGTATCTCCCACTTCCGAATCGATGGTTTCTTGCGTTCGTTCGCTAAATTGACGCTGTTGGTGTATTTCTCGTCCGAGGAACGGATCGCTGTCGGAGAGTTTGTACGAAACCGGTCCTAGCTTGAGGCTCATACCCCAATGTGAGACCATTCTTCGTCCCAAGCTAGTCGCCCGTTCCAGGTCGTTCTCGGCGCCAACAGAAGTCTCATCGTAGATTATTTTTTCGGCAGCTCGGCCTGCGAGCAAGACGACCAATTGGTCCCGAATCTCGCTTTCGGACATGTTCATCCGATCTTCATTGGGGAGGATCTGAGTACTACCGAGGGATTGGCCACGCGGGACGACGGTTACCTTGTGAACCCGTTGAGCACCTGGTAAAAACCAGGCAGTCAATGTATGGCCCGCTTCGTGGTAAGCCGTCTTCTCTTTTTCGCTAGGCATCAAGACTTCTTCGCGTTTCGCGCCCATAAGGACTTTGTCTCGAGCATAGTCAAAGTCGGACATGCTTACACGGGTCTTGTCATGGCGGGCAGCCCAAAGAGCGGCCTCGTTAACGATGTTGCGAAGATCGGCGCCGGTCAAGCCGACGGTCGCTTCGGCCATGGTGTGCAAATTCACGTCGTCTGCAAGTGGCACTTCGCGCACATGCACTTTCAAGATTGCTTCGCGACCTTTGAGCGTTGGGCGCCCTACCGTGATCAATCGGTCGAATCGACCTGGTCGAAGCAACGCCGGATCGAGGACGTCTGGCCTATTGGTTGCTGCCATAATGATGACCGAATCCGTGGGCGAGAATCCGTCCATCTCACCAAGGATTTGATTGAGTGTTTGCTCTCGCTCGTCGTGGCCACCTCCAAGTCCGGCACCGCGTTGACGACCCACTGCATCGATTTCGTCGATGAAAATGATTGCCGGCGATTGTTCCTTGGCGGTTGCGAATAGATCGCGAACCCGCGACGCTCCAACACCAACGAACATTTGAATGAACTCGCTGCCGTTGACGGAAAAGAAGGAAACGCCGGCTTCCCCGGCGACCGCTCTTGCCAGTAAGGTCTTTCCGGTACCAGGTGGTCCGTTGAGCAATACCCCTTTTGGAACGCGTCCACCGAGCTTTTGAAATTTCTCTGGCGACTTCAGGAACTCCACAATTTCTTGCAGATCCGCTTTGACCCCTTCGAGTCCCGCGACGTCGTCGAAGGTGATGCTTTGATCGGAGGGCTCAAACCGCTTGGCGGTTGACTTGGTGAAGCTCGTTAGAAAACCACCACCCATCATGGAATCGCGGCCACGCCGGAAAAACAAATACAGGCCAACAATGGTCGCAATCAACATCGACAAAAAGATCAATGTCATGATCGTGCTGGCCGTTCCTCCAGGCACCACATCGTATTTAAAGGGAGTCATTGGCGGGGCAACCGATTTGGGATCATCCGGGTCGACTACCGAAGGCTTGTTTGACTTTTCACGAAGCACATTGAGCTTTTCAAAAAGCGCCGACTGAGTCTCAGCCCCTGATGGAATGAATAGATCAAATGACTTGTTGTAGGTTTCCTTCGTCCCGTCGATGTTTTCTTTCTGCTTCTGATCGGCGGTC
>JBBRGW010000014.1:0-21206 GCA_038223525.1 Pirellulales bacterium | reverse complement strand
AATCCATGTCCGCAAACTCCCTGCACTGAATGGACAACCGTTCCAGTTCTCGAATGCGATTGGCTGCGAACGCAGCGGACTCGATCATACCCAAACGCAACGCATTCAACCAATCTGCAGGTCCCCCACTTACTGATCCATTGCTTTTGTTGGCTTCAACACCTCGGGGCAGTACCGAGTCAATCATTGGACAAACAGTGTCTTGCAGAGACGCTATGCATCGAAGAGTTGGATTTGCTCTAATGCGTTCTAACTCGGTTTGGAGTTTTTTAAGGTTCTCATGGCCCGATGGTGTCAACTCGCCCCAAGCCTGTTCGGCTGGCACAGCAATCGTGGACCAATTGCCCAGCGCCTTCAAATCGGCCAGTTGTTCGTCGCAGGTTTGCGTAAAAGCGTTGCACCACCAATTCGATTCGCTCTGCTCAACCATCGTTGAAGCCAACTCAGCGATTTCACTTTTGAGTTTGGGCAAGAAGTCCAACGCGGACCGTAGATTGGCTTGTTGATTGGTAATGGAATCCATCTGCAGTTCGATGCGCCGATAGCTCGCACTGCCGACCAATCGAGTCGCCAGGTCGCCGATGTTTGGAGAGTTCGTTGCCACCTCTTGAAGCAGAACACCAAGCGTGTCGTGCAATCCATCAAAGACGCGAGAGGGCACAATTGAGGAATCGATCATCTGTTCGAATCCAGCGGCCAACACCCTTAGATGTCCGGCGAGATTCCCGCTGTCCACCGTGGAAACGTAACGGGGTAGAAGAGGAGCTAAAGTCTTGGTGTCGTACCAATTGAAAAAGTGCCCACGATACTGCTCCAACGTGGCCAGCGTGCCGAATGTGTTTTTTGTTCGTGAAAGAAGTCTCGAAACGGAACAGTATCCGAAATCATAGGCAGCCAGATCCGCCAAGAGAGCCATTCCAATATTGGTTGGGCTTGTTCGCGAAGCAACAAACGCCTTAGGGTTTACATGCACATTGTCCGGCGGCAGCCAATTGTCTTGGGCAGTGACGAATACTTCGAAGTATCGCCAAGTACGTCGGGCCATGTTTCGCAGGAAGCGACGTTGCGGGTCCTTCAATTGATCCTTTTGCAGCGGGATAAGTCGACTTATCCACCACGCGATGAATGGTGACACAGTCCACAAACATAGGAATGGACTTGCAATCAACAACGTTTGAGGGTTTGCGAGAGCGATAGCTGCGAATGCGCAAAGTGCCAAGGCTGGCGCAGCAATCATTGTTCGAAGGAATCCTGGCAAATCGGAACGAGCGCTTCGTTCGGAATCGCTCGAGGTTCTCCATTCCAGCAGTCGAACCTTGGTCCAATGCACACGGACCAAGGTGCGAACAATGGCATCCGCGCTAATCCATACATCATAGGGTATGAAAATGAGCGTGAAGAGCGATTGAGCGATGGGCCGCACGACCGCTTGCAATGCTGAGCGAAAGTGCGTTGCAATCGAAAGATCGGTGGGCTTGAACACAAAATCTATAAGTGCCGCCATGATCCTCGGAGCGGTGACCACCAATACAATGAAACAAGTCGCTGCGAGAGCGGCCGAATGACTTGCCCATAGCCAAACGCTTAGCAACAGTGTCAACATTGAAATCGGCATCAGGCTTCGGCGGAGGTTATCAAAGATCTTCCACCAAGATAGGGCTGAAATCGGATTGCCAATGTGGGAAGATTGATTGTCACGGATGCGAGGCATTAACCAACCCGCAATCTGCCAATCGCCGCGGATCCATCGATGGCGCCGGCTTACATCTGCTGCGTAACTCGACGGATGATCCTCATATAACGTGACGTCGCTGACTAGAGCCGAGCGGCCGAAGCAGCTTTCTAGCAGATCATGGCTGAGAATCGCGTTGACGGGGAAGTTTCCGCAGCACAACTCAAAGGCATCGACATCGTAAATTCCCTTGCCAATGAATGAGCCTTCGCCGAAAAGATCTTGGTAGACGTCCGAGACAACGCGCGTGTACGGGTCAATGCTCGGATCAGAACCAATCAAACGGACAAACCAGGATCGGCGCGAGCTCGACATGCTGATAGCGACGCGAGGCTGCAAGATTGAGTAACCGGCCGTTACCAATCCCTTCTTTGGATCAACCTTGGGGCGGTTGAGCGGATGCGCCATGGCCTCGACCAACTTGCGAGCGGAGTCGCGAGGAAGTTGGGTGTCCGTATCGAGCGTGATCACGTAGGTGATATGCGTAAGATCGTCCATGTTACCGGATGTATCTTGAAAGCGATTCGCCGCGCCGCGAAGGGTTGCATTGAGGTCTGCGATCTTGCCTCGCTTGCGCTCGAAGCCCATCCAAGTTCCCTCGGATTCGTTCCATTTGCGGCTTCGGTTCAGCAAAAAGAACGTGTCGCGTCCTTGGTTACCGTAGGTTTGATTGAGTCGTTCGATTCCGGCTTTCGCATGCGAGACGAGCTCCGAGTCGGTTGGTAGTGTTTCCTGCGCAGCATCCAAAAAGTCGGTAAGCAGAGCGAACTGGAGGGAGTCATCGCGATTGGCGAGAAAACGGATCTCCAGACCTTCTAGCAAAAGATCGATGGAGTCCAAGTTACCGAGCATCGTGGGAATCACCACTAGCGTTCTATGTTCTGCGGGAATACCCGCACGAAAATCCATTCTTGGCAATGCGTTGGGCGACATGAGCATCGTCACGAGCCAGTTGACCATCCCCAAACCCAACTGGACTGCGCACATGAGAATGGGGACCGCAACGATGCCTCGCAGTAGCAGGGAGCTCGACCCCCAATCACCAAAACTGAATAACCCTTCAATGCCAAGCCAGGCGAAAAGCGAAACGGCAACTAAGTAGATCGACAAGGGAATCGCTCTTCGCAGTTTGTCGATCAGGACAGAAAGAGTGAATCGCATCTGAACAAGTCGCTCGAGAACGGGTCTACCGTCATCGACAAGGTAGTAGCCGACATGCCGCGACCGTGAGGTCGGATTGCTTGCGGGCTCGTTTTCCGAGAGTTGAATCGCTCTAAATGCGACATCGAACTCCGAGACGTTTGAACGTTTCGCGATCGCTTCGACGGCGTGACGGTAGCGATTACGTGTCTGGAAATCCATGTGTTCGTAGATCTTCGAAGGATCACGATTGAGTGTTTTCTCAACAAGACTTTGATTTGCAACGAATAGCGGCCAATCGTGTACGCTAAGGAAACGCAAACTGGTGATACTGTTACCTACAGAAATTTGCTCTGCCGCTTGCATTTGCCCTTCGTCGAGCACGAGCTGTTCGGTGGAATGCCCCGAGTCGGTCAATCGGTGTTCAAGCCAACTATGAACGAGGGCGAAATTCGGATTCTGTCCATGGAGATGTCGGGTTAGATCGGCTAAGAAAGCACCCGAGAGGGGTGGGTTCGATCGGGCCATGTCTGCGAGCACCAATATCAAATCGGATGGGCACTGCTCGACCGTCGAGATCATTTGACTCGCCCAATCGTCCGCGAGGTTCCGATGTCGACGCGCAGTGGAGACGCGAGTAGCGACCCTTCTCAAGTTTTCAATCAAGGCGAGCCGAATCATCAACGGCAATGCCCAAAGCTCACCCAATTGGAGCGGAACCACCGACTGATAAGCAGTGATAAAACCGTCTAGTGCTTGCGCGTCAACGCGTCCATCTGTATGGGAAATCAACTCAAGCGAGATACCATACACGCGTGGATAATCTGCAGCCGGACCGTTGGAAAGTCGTGGCAGTTCTTGACTGTAAGAGCGGGGCAAGAGTCGGCGGGTCGAATGAATCTGCTCTTCTAAAAGATAAAAGTTGTCGAGCAGCCACTCCGCAGCTGGTGCGATCCTTCGATTCTTAGCAACTGCTTCTGCAACTTCATCGTAAGTGGCTTGAAGAATCTTTTCGTTCTCGGCCAACCTACTAATCAGCTTGTCCGCAACTTTGCCGACCGCCAATTTGTGGGTGGATGCTAGGTTTCTCGCATGACGTTCTAATTGATCGGCGCTTAACAACTCATCTCGGAAAGGTTTTTCGACGTCGAAGGAGTCATCTGAGGTCCTCGGAAGCACGCAGGTTCGGTAATTTGTCTGCGGATATAAGGTTTCAGCCATAGCGAATGCCGAGCGCGTCTTTTGTAAGATTTCCCGACTATTCAACGAAAAAAGCCGACGTGGCAAGTCGTACCTTTGAAGTACTCTGCCGCGTCGGCTTACTTGTTGACTAGCTACCCGGCTGTACCGAATTGCTCTTCTATATAGTCTTCCGATTGATTTATTTGAACCGCCTAGTATAGACGCTCACAGGTAATGAGCAAGGTACAAAGCGCTCATTTGAAATGTCTAACTAGAGGGCAGGCACACACCACTAGGCACACACCACTAGGCACACACCACCAGGCACACACCACCAGGCACACACCGTCACAGCCGACAAAAGTCCAGGTAGGTTGGGACCGTCGTCCCGCTCATCCCTAAAATCTTTGAAAATTCCTTCAAGGTCGGGACAGATGGTCCCAAGCTACGGACGGAAAATGACTTTTGTCGGCTGTGTCACTCCCCTGCTCAAATAACGCCGAACTGCGGATAGAATGAAACGGCATTTTCGACCCGGACGATACGCATCGTCGAAGCAGTTCTTCGAAATCGAAATTTCCCGAACCTTTCCCATTTTCAACCACCCATGTCCAGTTCCAGCGGTAATGAACAGCGTGTAATCTCGGTCGATATCCTTCGTGGGTTGATCATCCTACTGATGATCTTTGTCAACGACGTTGCGGGAGTTTCTGGTGCGCCGAGCTGGTTGCTGCATGTTGACGCGAATGCGGATGCAATGACCTTAGCGGATATTGTGTTTCCTGCCTTCCTGTTCATCTGTGGAATCTCGATACCACTCGCTTGGCAAGCGTCCGTGCGCCGTGGTTCGACTTTGCCTCAGCAATCTTTGCATGTCCTATGCCGCACGGTTAGCTTGCTGGTACTCGGTGTCTTGATGGTCAATGCCGATAGCTTCGCACGTCCTTGGAGGCCAGGGCTTTGGCCATTACTTGTTTACTTGGCATCGATAGTAGGTTGGATCGATTGGCCGAAATCGCTACTCGTTTCGGATTTCACCAAACGGTTGATTCGCTATGCCGGTTGGCTGGCACTTGGCGTGCTCGCGGCGCTGTTTGTGAATTCGAGCGGTCAGTGGCTGCAAACACAATGGTGGGGCATCCTGGGCTTAATCGGATGGGCGTACTTGGTAGGAGTTCTCGCATTCACGATCAGCCGCGGTGCAACATCAGGCCTAGTTGCATCGGCTGCATTGCTCTTGGCTTTGTTCATTGCCGATCGTTCCAACGAACTTCAACGGATGCAGTCGCGGGCCTGGCTGGCAGATCAACAATCATGGATTGAATCGTTGGCAAATGGATGGAGAGCGGTCGATTCTTGGGTCGGTTTGGGTACCACCGTTGGAACACTGGGGGCCATCGTCGTACTTGGTGCGGTGCTAGGTACAATCGTCGCAATGCAACCGAGCGAAGGTTGGCCAGCTACGCTTCGAAAAGCATTCTTCTTGATGATTGGGTGCCTTGTCGGTGGCTTCTTGCTCGACGGCGCATACGGGATCAACAAGATTCAAGCGACCCCAACTTGGGCGCTTTGGTCCGCGGCTGCTACCATCGCGCTCTGGATGACTGTCGCATCGATCGTCGACTGGCAAGGTTGGAGATTCGGATGGTATGCCATGGCATTGGTGGGTATGAATCCATTGCTTGCCTACCTGCTTCATCCCATTCTGCTTTTTGCATTGGAAGTCACTCGCTTTGATCTTTACGGATTATGGCCGCGAATCACATCGATCAGCGAATTGTACCGATCGGGGGCGGTTGCGATCTGCATCGGTTTGGTTACCGCATGGATTACGAAGTTAGGATTTCGATTGAGACTCTAGCCTGGCGGCCCCTCTTTCAATGTGGATATCAAAAAACGCTTTTGCGTCTTAGAATAGCGATTTCAGCAACGGGAATCTGTGTTGGAACGATTATGGACATTGCCTGTTTACTCCTTTGCAACCAACGGCGCACGCCGCCAGATCATTAAGCAAAATGACCGAAATAAATCAGCAAGTGCAGCGTCAGTTGAGCGAGGACATCCGATTGTTAGGGGGCTTGCTCGGGGACATTATAAGACGACTAGCGGGTGATCAAGCATTCGAGTTGGTTGAAGAGGTTCGAGCAGCGGCGAAAGCGTTGCGAGCCGAGCCGTCGGTCGAAGCCGCCAAGAGTTTGCGTGAGCGATTGGATCAACTTGAGTTGCCCGAGTTGCGGACGCTCATTCGAGCCTTTAGCATCTACTTTGATCTTGTGAATTTGGCAGAACAGCAAGCCCGCGTTCGTGCCAATCGATTGCGAACCTTGGAGATGGCGCCTGAGCCTTTAGCAGAAAGCCCTCAAGCAGCCCTGACACGCTTGCGTGCGAATGGTTGTACCGGCGAGCAAGTCACTGATTTGCTGGATCGCGCTTTGCTCAGTTGTGTCTTTACTGCACACCCTAGCGAAGCCCGACGCAGGACGGTTTTAGAAAAACTGAATGCGATTTCCGCAGAACTCGATCGGCTTGAATATGTTCATCTATTGCCTAGTGAACGCGAAGATTCGATCGCAAGCATAGCCGAGCAGCTCGAGACGATGTGGATGACTAGCAGTGTCCGCTCGGACCGCCCTATTGTGATCGACGAAGTTCGCCAAGGGCTAGAACTGGTGGAGGATAGTCTGTTCGAAGTCATCCCGCGGGTTTATCGTCAACTGGAAACCGCCATGACCGCCGTGTATCCCGAAGTCTTTCAATCGCCGACGAAAAACGATCATGTTCCCGCTATTCTAAAGTTCGGCTCGTGGATCGGCGGAGATCGCGATGGCAATCCGTTTGTTACGCACGATGTGACAGCCAAAACGGTGCGCATCCAACAGGAAGTATTGCTGAAGCACTATCTAAAACTAGTCCATCAACTTGGAACGCATCTGAGTCATTCCGAACAGTTCGTGAAATTAGGCAACGAATTCAAAGCAACCTTGCCCTCTGATACCGAACAGGCTGGAACTCCCTCGGCAGTTGACGAACAGGCGGCAATGCGCCGCGTTCGCAACTCGCGCGACGACGAGCCGTACCGGCTTAAGTGCCGTTTCATTGCGAACAAACTGCGACGTACCCTAGACCATTTCCATACGTTTACTCCGAGTTGGTGCGAGGAGTCGCAGTCGCTGCCGGTCGGAGTCTACACGTATCGAAAGCAATTGCAGGACGACTTAGAGGGCATCGCCGCTGATCTAGAATCAGTTGGTGCCCGATACGCCGCTCAAGGAACGATTCGCGAGCTGATTCGACTCGTGCAAGTGTTCGGCATCCACATGCTGACACTCGATATCCGGCAGCACAGCGGGCGTCACGTTTCTGCCATCGATGAAATTTTTTCTTGGTGTGGTGTTCATGCGAGTTATGCCAATTTGAGTCCGACGGAACGATTCGACCTGCTGTCAAAAGAACTGGTCCAGCGGAGGCCGCTCATACCGACTCACTTGCCTTTTTCAGCAGAGACAAAAGAAGTCATTCAGACCTTCCGCACGATTTCGGCGGTACTGGAGCAACATGCACCCGAAGCAATAGAAACCTACATCATCAGCGGTGTTACCGATGCTGCACATGTCCTAGAGGTTTTATTGCTCGCCCGAGAAGCGGGACTTTTCGATCCGGACAAAGGCATAAGCCGCTTAAACATCGCACCTTTGTTTGAAGCCCTCGAACCCCTGAATGAGGCAACCCTTATTATCAATCGCCTACTCAGCTTGGACGTTTATCGGAAACATGTTGAGTTGCGAGGCAACATTCAAGAGGTGATGATTGGTTACTCGGACAGCAACAAGGAGAGTGGCTTTCTCCAGTCGGCTTGGGCGCTTTACCGAGCTCAACGCAGCTTAGGCGAGACCCCAAGTCAAACGGGCGTGGCGATACAGATTTTTCACGGTCGCGGAGGTGCGGTTGGACGCGGTGGCGGACCAGCCAATCAAGCTATCCTTGCCCAGCCGCCCGGCTCGACCGGTGGTCGCTTGCGCATCACTGAACAGGGTGAAGTGATCGCTGATCGCTATGGCCACAAAGCCATTGCGGAAAGGCATTTGGGGCAACTGATTAACGCGGTGCTTCGAAGTAGTTTTGAAACCGAGGTCGACAAGCACGATCCGCTCTGGGAGCGACTGGTAGAACGCTTAGCTGAAAAGGCTTGCAAGCACTATCGCCATCTGATTCATGAGACACCCGATTTTTTGAGTTACTTCGAGCAGGCGACGCCACTCCATGAGATTGGCAGTTTGAAGATAGCCTCGCGGCCGGCCCGGCGCAACGCCGCACAGGACATCGACCAATTGCGAGCCATCCCGTGGGTTTTCAGTTGGATGCAGAGCCGACACACTTTGCCTGGCTGGTTCGGGCTAGGTAGTGCTATCTCCGAGCACTTGGCTGAGCACCCCGAAGATCTCGCTGCGTTGCTATCGATGTATCAGGTTTGGCCGTTTTGGCGAACGCTAATCGATAACGCTCAGATGATATTGGCAAAAGCAGATATGGTTATAGCCCGTCAATACGCAGAGCTCGTCAAGGATGAAAAAACCCGTACAACGGTCTACGATCGCATCGAAGCCGAATACCACCGCACCGTCGATGTGATTTTGAAAATGACGGGTCAGAAGATGCTACTGGAGCGTGCTCCGGTCTTGCTCCATTCGATCGAGCGTCGCAATCCGTACGTCGACCCACTGAGCTTTATACAGCTTGTTTTGTTGCGACGCTTGCGATCCGGCGCAGAACCACGCGATGAATTATTGACAGCGGTCCTCGAAAGTATCAATGGTATAGCTGCAGGACTCAAAAATACCGGATGAGGTAGAAGGCACATTCCATGTGCCGTCCACTTAGAAGTCAGTCACGTTTTCAGCAACATGAGGGACATTTGATTCGGCTAACTGTCCCTACAATGTTATGATCTTCTGGTACAAACAATTTCGTCCCGCGCTCCCTTCCCTGTTTTTGAATGACTGCTTTCCAATGGCAATTCAATGGTTCCCTGGCCACATGCACGAGGCCCAACTTGAGATCCAAGCGGCGATGCCCAAAACGGATGTGGTCATCGAGGTGCTGGACGCCCGTATTCCTTTCTCAAGTCAAAATCCCATGTTGGCGGAACTGAGGGGCAACAAGCCATGCCTCAAAGTACTCACCAAAAGCGATCTCGCGGATGAGGCGCAAACAGCGGCTTGGCAGGAATACTTAGAACAGACGCCTGGTGTTCGCGTTAGGATTGCAACAACGGACGACATATCCACGATTCGATCTTTGAAATTCGCGGCGGCTAGGCTTGTGCCGCACCGGGAAGGAAAAACGGTCAACGCGATGATCGTGGGTATTCCGAACGTTGGTAAATCGACGCTCATCAATATCGTCGCGGGGAGAAAGATTGCTAAAACCGGCAACATACCTGCCGTTACCAAGCAACAACAAAGGGTCGATATCGGTGATGGTGTTTCCTTGTGTGACACACCGGGCATGCTTTGGCATAATGTTCATAACGTCAACAGCGGATATCGACTGGCATTGGTGGGGTCGATTCAGGAGACTGCTATGGATTATGCCGATGTGGCGTTCTTTGGCGCGCGATTTATGTTTGCAAACTACCCTGAGCGACTAAAAGAGCGTTACGATTTCGGCGAAGGCTTGCCAGCAACGGAATTGGCTCTGATAGAAGAAATTGGACGCAAGCGCGGTTGCCTTAATAAAAACAAAATGATTGATCTCGACCGAGCATCCAAAATTTTCGTTCTCGAGCTTCGCACAGGAGTACTTGGAAGAATAACTTACGAAACACCGGCGATGATGGAGCACGAGATAAAAAGTACTGCAATTGCGTTGAAGGAAAAGGCTGAACGCTCGATCGAGAAAGCCGAGAAGCAGCTAAAGCGATTTCGCGACAAACAGCGAGCCCAGAAGAAAGCAAGAGAGATGGGCCAACGCTAAATAAGGGTACTGCTTCGTGGATTCCGCCCTCTCCCTTTCTTTGGCTAAACGCACTTAGCCTTAGGCAACTTAAGCGGTTGACACGGCAATGGACGCATCCTCGGAGGGCAACGGAATCGAAGCCATGTTCGAGGCTGTTGCCCAAACCTTTTTGCTTTTCATGGTTGCCGACCCAAGCAGCGATGCAAAGGGCACATCAGCCGCGTCTTGGCCAGTGCCGATTCGGACCAAGCCAGCGACCGGTGCCAGTCGGCTTGCATCGAAAAGATACCATCGCTCCCCAAGGTATGCTTCGAAAAATCCATGGAAGTCCGGCGGGTCAAGATTGACTGCGAATCCGCTAACGTATCTCGCTGGGATATTGAGGCCACGGCAAAGCGAGATTGCCAAATGCGCAAAGTCGCGGCAAACTCCGCGCCGTTGGATCAGAACGTCTCGAGCGGTAGTCTGTGAGTTAGTTGTACCAGCCATGTACAGAAGATGTTCGAATGTCCAATCGCAAATCGCTTTTACTCTAGAGTATCCCTGCGGCAACGCCCCGAATTCACTTACAGCAAAATTACCTAGGAGATCTGACTCGCAAAAGCGGCTCGGATTCAAATAGGGGAGTGCTTCCGGTGGTAACTCTCCATAAGGTTGTTCTAGCAATTCCGCGGGTGGGGCTAGCTCCGCATCAAGCTGAACGATTCCGTCGTAATGCAGCGTGAAATTGCAGGGTTGGAGCACGACTCGATGCACCCGATTTTGCTCCAGCCCCATAGTGAAGCGCTGGATTGGAACCATTGGGTTTAAATTGAGTACTTCATGAATACATCGTTGATTCTCGGACTGAGCGATCCCAATTTGGAAAAGGAAAGTGGTTGGTGCAATCACTTCATATTCCAGTTCGCAACCGAACTGCACTTCATTCATCATGTGGTTTCCCCTTTGGAGTCTAAATCAATCAACGGAATAGAGTTCGGCAAAGCATTCGGAGGGAAAGTGCCTTAGCGCCTCACTGAGTGTTTCATTCCACCACGAAGAAACCTTTTCAAGGTCGGCTCGCTGATAGCGGTGCTGCCTTGTCACGCGGTGCTCGGCACTTCTTAGCAAAAAGTCGATTGGAAAGTCTACATCGTATACACTCGTTCGAGTCATATCGAACGCCAGAAAAGCGAGCGAAGCAGCATGTCGAAGAGATGTTTCGAACGTAAGCAATCGGTCGAGGATTGGCTTGGCATAGTGCGTTCGACCGACGATGAAATAGGGCGTGTCGGGAGTTGCTTCGATCCAGTTCCCTTCTGGGTAAATATAGTAGAGCTTAGGATGCGGATCGCCCGGCAGTTGTCCACCCAAAATGGCATGCGAGTTGAAAGCAAGTCCGCTCATGGACAGCGACTCACCATCTTCCTTCCTAACGCGACGCAGCGCATTTCCAAAGCGATTGGCTAGCTCGAACAATTGCTGGTCTTGGTTCGCCTCATTCGACAATTCCTGCTGCAAATAAGTAATCGCCTTGTCGCGAATCGAGCGAAGCCCGGACGTCATTATCCACCAAGAGTGATTACCAGCTGGCACGAGAGACAATTTTGACCGAGTGACGCGTTCCTCCCCCTTTACGATTTCAGTGTCTGCCAGGGCAAGAATTCCCTGCCGTACTTGGATTGCAATGCAAAAGGTCATAAGCAGTATTTTTAAGGGATTCTTTCAACTCGATAAGGCGGAAACAGACATGAGTATTGGGGAAACCATTTGTTGTGTTCTGCAAGTCGGAGGACCGGACGCTTCGTCCAACTATGCGACACTTTCCGCGAGTACGATTGCAGATGCTATGCACATCAAGCTCGGTGAATCGCAAACCTTATGCCGGATGATCCCATGCAGAAAGTGTCAGGTTAGATTCGGCGAAAGATACGCAGAGGCGTAAGGATTTTGGGATATTATGGCGAAATTGCATGTTCGCATTTGCGAAGTGTGTCAGATTTGATCTGAGACTGTGAACGCAGTACGATCAGCCCGGTTCATGATCAACCACTTCATGGTAAGGCTCATGGCACAATACCGAATTGCCGATGGACATTGAAAACGATGCGTACATCTGGCGGCGCCCCTCAAGTTGTTTAACTATTCGACTGCCATAGCCGACAACTCTTTGATGGCTTGAGCCAAGCGTTGGATACCGGTTCGAATGCTTTCGGGATTCTGCACCCCGAAACTGAGTCGAATTGTATTGAATTCTACTGGCTGTCCTTCGGCTGCAAAACAATGGTGCCCTGGAACATAGAGAACACCCTGTTCCGTTGCCAACTGCCACAAGTCTCCTTGCTCGGAGGCATCCATGTGTTCCGGCAATCGCAACCACACATACATCCCGCCAGCCGGATTGTCCCATTGCACCCCTGGCAAGTCCGACATGTGTTCATCCAATGCCTGTAACATCGCATCGCGTTTGATTTGGTAACCTTTGCGAATTGTTGGCAGATGCTGAATCAAGTCACCGCTTGTTAGTGCACTATGGATCAGCGATTGATTCAAGTGAGGAGCGCCGAAATCTATATTCGAACGGACGTCCAAAAGTGGCTCAATTAGCTCTCGCGGAAAAATACCCCAACCCACTCGTATTCCCGGTGAGAACACTTTGGAAAAAGTACCGAGATCGATCACGTAATCGGGAGCCGCATCGCTCAGACTCATGATCGGTGGCAATGCTTCTCCATCGTATCGCAAATGCTGATAGGCATTATCCGAAATGAGCAGCAAAGGCCCATGCTCGTCGCGCCAATCCTCGACGACTTGGAGCATTTCGCGGCGTCGCAATAAAGACAGAGTACTCCCACGCGGGTTGTCGAAGTCGATAATACAATAAATGGCTTTCACACGCTTGGCTTGTCCGGCAGCAGCTAG
The DNA here is from genome assembly GCA_038223525.1 of Pirellulales bacterium. Lineage (GTDB taxonomy): Bacteria > Planctomycetota > Planctomycetia > Pirellulales > Pirellulaceae > JBKCUI01. The sequence goes on along the minus strand of JBBRGW010000014.1, from coordinate 8,296 downwards.
TTGTTCGAGTTGATTGCAAAGAGATCGAATACACATTCCGTCTTGGTCCGAACGAACGCTGATCGTTCGTGCACCCATACTCTTGAGCGTGCCCAGAAAAACAAAATAGGTAGGCGCCGCAACGATCACAATATCGCCTGGATTAAGAATCGTTTCCGCTAGAAGATGCAGCAATTGATTGCTGCCGGAAGCCAACAGCATTCGATCCGTTGTGACTGTTTCTCCTGGCATTTCAGAATAGTTCCAATCGAGGATTGCTTGGCGGAGCTCCTCGAGGCCCGCAGCAGATCCGTACTGAAGCGACTTGCGAAGCCGATTCGAATCAGACGCAAGAGCGTTCAATGATCGAGTTACCGCTTCGCAAGGAAGAGTCGCATTGTCCACAAATCCAGCCGCCAGAGAGATCAGATTCGGAAATCGCAGCGCTTGGGCCATCAGTTTCCCGATCGGTTGTCCTGCTGCTCGTTCGGCACGTTGACTTAATTGCAAAATGGATTTTTGCTTCGTTTGAGGCTGCGAATTCAATGCTTTGCTTTCTGTTAAACTTGAAACACTGGGATGAAAATACTCATCGGACGTAACTTTACCACCCAAGGGTGCTTCAGAAAAGCGTAGTGAGACGAGGGCAAAGAGACAAATAGCCCGTTTCAGGTTCGCGTCAGCTGACAGTGCAAAGGTCACTCAAGGAATGAGTGACCTACGGTAGACTCGCACCTGCGAGGCCTGCCGGTGCGGCTTTTAGAGCTAGATCAATGATTTGGTTGAGGCTCTTTTATTCGGAACCAGGCAACATAAAGAGCAGGCAGAAACAGCAGCGTTAGGATCGTCCCGACGATGATGCCACCCATCATCGCCCACGCCATCGGGCCCCAAAAGATTTCCGACGCGATCGGTATTAAAGCCAAGCTCGCGGCGGCCGCGGTTAGCATAATTGGTCTCATCCGATGTTCCGTCGCCTCCAATACCGCCGCCCATGGTTCCAGTCCCTCGGCTCTCAGTGTCTCTATTTGCACGACAAGAATCACGGAGTTCCGAATCAAGATCCCAATCAAGGCCAACACACCAAGAATTGCAACGAAGCCAAGAGGTGCGCCAGAAGGCAAGAGTGCAGCCACCACTCCGATCAACCCCAGGGGAGCGACGGCCACGACCAAGATAAGTCGCTGAAAACTCTGAAGTTGAATCATCAAGATCGTCGCGATGACAAAGAACATCAAAGGTACAACGGTCAGAATCGGCCCCTGCCCCTTGGCGCTCTCCTCGACTGCACCTCCAGTCGCGACTTTATAACCCGTCGGGAGTTCCTCAACAAAAGCGTTCAATTCGCCTTTTAACTGATCCACAACCGTTGCCGGTTGAACAGCGTTACCAATACTCGCTTTGATCGTAATGGTCGGAACGCGACCTCGTCGCCAAACTGCCGGTTGCTCGGTTTCATAGCGGAATTCAGCCACCGCGGCCAACGGAAAGGACGTGCCATCTTTGTTGCCTATTTGAAGATTTTGCAATGCCTCAATTGAAGTTCGATCGCTACCCATGGCTCGGCCAACAACCTTTACCAGATAAATGTCATCGCGTATTTCTGTGAATGTACTACCCCCGACAATGCTATTGAGCGTATGTGCAATCGATTCCGAAGTGATCCCAAGCTGCGACGCCTTGTCCTGTAGTACGTTGACTTTGATCACTCGACCAGGTTCATTCCAATCGTAAATAATGTTTTCGACATTGCTGTTGGAACCAATCTTGGCTGCCAATTTTAGCGACAAGGATCGAACTTTGGATAAGTCTGGACCGCTAACACGGTATTGGACTGGACGACCCACAGGAGGACCAATGTCGAGCAAATGGATGAACGCATCCGTGCCGAGAAATTCCCTTTCTGCAAACGCGATCAACTTAGTTCGCAAGCGATTTCTTGCTTCGATGTTCTTGCACACAATAACGATCTGCCCAAAGTTGGGTGACGGTGGTTGAACGTCGAACGAAAGTAGAAATCTTGCTGCCCCTTGGCCTACGTAGGACGACCAATGCTCAATCTCTGGCGCCTGGGCCAACTCTTTTTCAAAACGGTCCATCTCGTCCTTGGTAAGAAGGATCGATGCATTCTGACGAAGAGTCCAGTCGACAATCAACTCGGTACGATCCGAGCTAGGAAAGAACTGCTGTTGAACAAACTTCATTCCGTAAAGGGAGCCAGCGAACAGGGCCAATGATCCAAGAATCGTAATCCATCTCCATCGCATGGACGCAAGCAAGATGACTTCAAACATTTTTGCCGTCCAGCCTTTGCCATGTGACTTAGCGTCCGCAACTGTGGGTTCCTTTAGCAGTCGACTCAACCCCGTCTTCTTGCGCAAGAAGGAACGCATCTGGCCTTCGCTAGCCGAACCATGCGAATGGCCCATCGTCTTGGGGAGCAGATTAACACCCAATAGCGGTGCAAATAGAACGGCCACGACCCAAGAGATGAGCAACGAAACCGCAATCACGACAAAGAGTGTATAGGTGAACTCGCCGGCGGCACTGCCATTGAGTCCCACGGGTATGAAACTGGCAATCGTGACTAGAGTTCCGGTCAGCATCGGGAAGGCAGTGGAGGTATAAACATGAGTTGCTGCCTTCTCTAGAGAATCGCCAACTTCCAATCTCGCCACCATCATCTCCACCGCGATCATGGCATCGTCGACCAACAAGCCCAGTGCAATAATCAAGGCACCTAACGAGATACGCTGTAGCGATATCTGCATTAACTCCATCACCATGAATGTCATCGCCAGCACCATTGGAATCGTAAGTGATACGACCAGCCCCGCGCGAAAACCGAGACTCACGAAGCTGACGACCAATACGATTCCGACCGCTTCGAATAGCGCTTTAGTAAAGCCACCGACTGCCTCTTCGACAATTTTGGGCTGGTCCGAAACAAGATGAACCCCGACGCCGATCGGCAGGTCCGCGATCACCCGGTCCATTTCCTCATTAAGTGCTTCACCAAACACGAGCAAGTTCGATTTTGGCTTCATACCGATCGCGAGTGCGATGGCCGGCTTGCCATTGAAGCGGAACAGTGAGCGAGGTGGATCCACGTAGGCTCTCCGAATATCGGCTACATCGCGAAGACGAAAGAACCGATCATTGACTCTTAAGTTCATGTTCCTTAGATCGTCTTCGGATTCCAATTGCCCACTCACGCGCAGACTAATCCGTTCGCCCTTGGTTTCGACGACACCCGATGGAGTGATCGCGTTCTGGCCACGAATGGCATCGACAACCAATTGCTCTGTAAGTCCCAACGAAGCTAGCTTCTGCGTGGAGACTTCTAGGTAGACTCTTTCGTCCTGAGCTCCGATCAATTCCACTTTTCCAACGTTTGGAACTGTCATCAATTTGGCTCGCGCGTCCTCGACGTAATCGCGAAGCTGACGATGCGACAAACCATCTGACGTAAAGGCAAAGATGTTGCCGAAGACATCGCCGAAGCTATCGTTGAAGTTGGGGCCGATGACTCCAGCGGGAAATTGAGGCTTGATATCCCCAATGATATTGCGAATCCGAAGCCAAGCGGTAGGAACCTCACTCGGCTTCGTATTCTCCTTCAGGTTTACGAAAATAGTTGTCTCGCCCGGCCGGTTGTAACTTTTTGCGTAGTCAAACTGTGGAATCTCTTCGACCTTTTTTTCTATTCGATCGGTGACCTGGCTTATCATTTCTTCCAACGTCGCACCAGGCCAAGACGCCTGGATGATCATGGTCTTGATCGTGAACTCTGGATCTTCTTCGCGACCAAGATTGAAATAGGAAAGTGTCCCCATCAAACATGAGACGAGCATGAAATACCACACCAGCGATCGATGCTTTAGCGCCCACTCCGAAAGATTGAATTGGTTCATCGGTCGTCCCCCATCCTCCATCGAATCGTTTGTCCTTCAGTTAGACTGTGAACGCCTACGGTCACCACGCGATCGCCAGCGGATATTCCTTGCGTGATTTCTACGCTCTGGTCGTTGCGATTTGACACTTTCACCTCCGTACTTTTGACTTGCTTTAGTTCTGGGTCGACGATCCATACAAAGCTGGCTCCATCCCGGTCAAGGATTGCGGTTTGCGGTAGACGTATATTGGAAAGCAATAAATTCTTTGGGAAAGCTTTGATGGTCGAACCCAATCGAAAGGCTTCTGGCGGACTCTCGAGCGCGATACGAACGCGCCGCGTACGGGTCTTTGCATCTGCCTGCGGAGCGATCTCGCGCACCATTCCTCCGCACTCGATGCTTGAGCTAATGGCCACACGGAACTGACTTCCTACCGCCAGTGTACCGATCACATCTTCAGCAATATCGACCACCGCTTCGCGAAGATCGGGGTTGGCAATGGTGCAGACGATTTGCCCAGGCGTCACCGTTTCGCCGATCTCCGAGTAGATATCGGTGACAACCCCGTTCAAATCCGATTTCAGTTCAGTATAGGTCAACTCTTCTTTTGCTTTGTCGACTTCCGATTGTGCTTGCGCTACAGCATCGATGGCAAGTTCATCCTCTTTTTTTGTAAAATCGTACTCAGCACGAGTTGCAACGTTGCGACTCAAAAGAATCTCTTGACGCTTTAGGTTACTCTCAGAATTTGCACTTTGGAATTTGGCGTTTGCGAGCGAAGCTTCCGCAGATCGAAGGGTGTTCTCGACTACCGTTGGATCCAGTTTCGCCAGCCTCTGCCCTTCTTTGATTGGGTCGCCAACATTGACATCCCGCGCGACGATTCGCCCCAGAAGCCTGAAGCCAAGATCCGTTTTGTAACGGGGTTCCACCGTTCCGCTAAAGCCATCAGCTGGGCCGCTATGCGGCGTTGCGATTACGGACAGCACCGGTCGAATCGGGTTAGGATGCACTTCCTCATGCCGACGACATCCAAATATCGTCGACGCAATTGCGATACTCAAAAGGCTAGACCACTTCATGGATTGGTCCCCTCTACTCTTGATGATTCTATCGTTTTTACCTTTTGTCCTGGGCGAAGCTTTTGCACACCTTCGGTGACCACTAATTCCCCCGGGGCAAGGCCCCCAGAAACCAATAGAGTCCCAGCGACAAAACTATCGACATTCACCTTTTTTTGCGAAACGGTGTTGGCCGCTGGATCGACAACCCACACGGATGCCTGTCCCTCCTGTCGTGAAAGCGCCGTCCACGGTAACTGAATGACATCTACAGATCGGAATCTCGCGACTCCAATGACGGGAGCACCTAAAGTCATTTGCGATGGCGGGTCCGGCAACCCAACTTTGACCCGCACGGTCCCCTTAGTCTTATCCACGGATGGAGCGATTTCGCGAATCAATCCATAAGTTGAGATACTTGGGTTCGAGATCAAGGAAACAGTGATCTGATCCTCGACCGGTCGATCGTTTGTGTCTTTAGGAAAAGCATCGAAGACGGCATCGCGTTCGCCGTCGCTGGCGATAACGAAGACTGCTTGGCCGGCTGCAACTACTTGCCCTTTCTCCGCTGTTCGCTCTAGAATGACGCCCGAAGCCGTAGCTCTGAGCTCGGTGTACGATAATTGATTCTGAGCCGTATCAAGAGCCGATTTGCGAATGTTGACGACACCGGCTGCGACCAATTGCGCGGCTTTTGCGTCGTCGAATTCGGCTTGGGAAGTAGCTTTGGTTTTTACGAGCGGCTCTAACCTATTCGCGCTGGAGGTTGCTTCAAATAGGGCAGCTTCTGAAGACCTCAGCGCCGCTTTTGCAGCCGTCACATCGGAAAACAATTGCAGCGAATCAAGCGATGCCAAAACGTCACCTACCACTACGCGATCCCCAACATCAACATTTCTCTTTTCGAGGCGTCCATTGATTCGGAAAGACATCGCATTTTGATAACGTGCTCGAAACTCACCGATCAACGAAGCGGTTCGCGGCCTCGCGACCACTTCCACCCTCTGAGTTCGAACCGACAAAACTCGGTCGATCGGAGCTTCGAGCCTTGGCTTGCAGCCGAGTGTCGCAAGGACACAAAGCGCTGAAACCAAAACGATTTTTCGGTGAATAGATCTAGCTAATTTTGCTGCAAACCCCATCCTAGCGGACCTCCTTCGCAGATCTAGCGGACCTCCTTCGCAGAAGCGTCCTGAAGAGAAAATTCAATCAAATGGAACAGACACAACGACGCCTCGCGAAGCGGCCTGTTCGATTGACGCTCCGGTAACAACCCCATACTTCCCATTGAGAATAAGAGCGACCCTTTCTTGGCTCGATAAGCTTTCGAGTTCTTGGCTCGACAAGCTTTCGAGTTCTTGGCTCGACAAGCTTTCAAGACCATCGTCACGCGGACGTCGTCGCTTCGATGATTCGCTATCCATTCGCAGGTGTTGGCAAGGAATGTGCTGCTCGTGAATTCTTTCATCGCCAATCAATGCAAGCTTAACCGCAAAAAAATAGCCTTTGACCGATGGCGTCGCACGCGATTTTATCGCCAGTTGACCATTTGGTAAACTGGAGTTTTACCTCCCACGGGATTGGGCGAAAGAGCCTGATCGAATGGCAGTCTTCTCGACAAACCACTTGGCTTAGGGCGTGTCAGTCTGGTCGATTAAGGGTCAACCGAAGGGCGTGGCCGATCTTTCGAAGGTCCCTTTTTACAGCGGATCACGAACAAGACCGTAACCGGCATACGTTTTGCTTTCAAAAAACTTCGTTTGGCGAATGGTTTGCCCGACAATCGGATTTTCAAGGGTGCTTTGAAGGAGTTTACTTATGGTACGTCGAAATGTTTTAATGAGCTTGTTCGGGTTGTTCGCTATCGCGGCAGTTTGCGTAGGTCAGGCACCCGTTGTAAAAGTTGAAAAGCACTCAGATAAGGTCTGCTGGACGTGCGCTGATTCCTGCTTGGATTGCATTGATGCATGTGCTGTTGCGATGTCAAAAGATCCCTCGCGCTTGGCCTGCCTGCGCGCTTGCGTCACTTGCAATCGTGAATGTATCAATTGCGCCCGCAACTGTGAATCCGATACTTGCACTCCTGCGATCATGACCAAGTGTCTGGAGGCTTGTCGCAAGTGTTTGTCTGAATGCGAAAAGCACGCTTCTGCTGACGCAGCTTGCAAAGCATGTGCAGAAGCGTGTCGTGTTTGCATCAAGCATTGTGAAGGCGCGAAGAAGTAAGCTACTGGCATCTTCGAAATTTTGCAACGCTGTGCCGAAATAGCACTGCGTGATGTCGAAGAATGAGCGAGTGTGGGGCAGGATTGGCTAAGGCGAGCGGCAGGCTGTGTTATACCAGTCGTAGTTTGTGACCATTGTCCCGAACGAACCAACGGACGGGACATTGGTCCCATCCTACGGTACTTTTCATTCTGCCGATCGCCTAATGGCTATGGTTGTGTTCCGTCGGTGGCGCCGAGTTGTGCTTGTGCTGGTGGCCAGGTAAGTTTTCGATTCCTATTGCGATCGCGACCCCCAACAGCAAGGCAAACGTCAACTTGCCGCGATCGTGGTCGTGGAAGGCGACTTCGGGTAGCAAATCGGCCATGGCTATTCCGATAAAAAACCCGGCGGATATCACCAAACCCCAACCTAGGAACGCGTCCCCGCCGGAAAAATTCATGGCTCCAAGATAAAACCCTGCCGCTCCGAGGGGACATGCTAGAGAGAACGCCAAGTTGGCTAGGTTTTGAGACATTGGGGACCACTTTTGTTTGCTCATTACCGACGTGATGGCAAACGCATCGAGCGGTTTGTGCAGGGCCACAGCCAGAAAGGTACCTAACCCGGCTAAGCCGAGCCATGATCCGTGTTGAGAATCTACCAACACACTGCTGGCCAATGCGATGCCGTCCACCAAAGTATGGAGCCCTAAACCAAAAAACATACCGAGCCAACTAAACCTTTTGGTCTCGTCCCCATTGCTGTGCCCATGTTCGCAACGGTGGCTATCCTCGGAGACATCATGATCATGTGTATGAAACAAACGGATCATCAAAAACATAACGATCAAGCCTGCGAGCGCACCCATTCCTGCGTTTGCGCTTGATCCAAGTACTTCAGCACCGTGCGGCAACAAATGGAGCAATGCAATTCCAAGCATCAATCCGCCGACTCCGCTCATCAGCAGTTGTGTTCTCAGATGCGTCATCCGCATCACGGACGAAAGCTTGCCGCCGCAAACTGAGGCGAAAGTAATTAACACACAGTATGTAAAAAGTAGCATAAGTGGCGACATCAAGCGGGACATACCTTTCGTGACACGAAGCAGAAAAGTTTACGCGATTGCAACGAGCCTGCATATGCTAAGGGAGG
>JBBRGW010000013.1:0-21857 GCA_038223525.1 Pirellulales bacterium | reverse complement strand
GGGATCGTTCGGATTGAAACGACAGGCAAGTGAATTTATTCTGGATAATTGAGCCGCTAGAGTACCTGCGACGATACTCTACTGTCTCAATTCGGTCAAAACTCCGACCACAATTCGGCCCGTAACAGCTAGAAAAGCGAGGCGTGAAGCCAATCTCGCTCGTTCATGTTCCGCATGCCAACCTGAATCGCAACTGGTGGTCATCGAAACGCCACCTGGCGTAGTAGTAATTCTGCCTAATACCTCGTAACCAAACCGACTGGAAAGGAAGTACACGCGCTGAAGATGGTCCGTTGCGATAAGCTCCATGTGTCGCGAACCGCGCTGACGTTGGCTTTTCGAACAAAAAGGACGATATTCAATCGCAAATCGTCCGCAAATTTCGGCCCAAACACTCTAGAAGTCACCGTTTAGATTGACGATTGCTCAAGGAAGGAGAGGATCTGGTCAGCTTGTCGAGAACTCGAACACTTTTCTTCAGAATGTCCTGGCAGGTTGCTGCGCGCATCGTAAGTGCGATCTGAGATCGAGCCGTCCGGATACGTGTGCTTTATCAGCTCGTTCCGAGCAGTCAACCAATTTCCAACTGCATGATAAGTCACGGCTGTGTCTTTGTCCAACTGTGCGAAGCAAAAGGAAGCGAAGGCTTCCAGAGTGATGTGTCCCTGAGGTCCTAATGCCAGATTCCACCGGCGGTGTTTTGTTAGCGCGATGTGCCTTTAAACTCCCTCGTCCTCTACGAACTGCGATCGCGAAGTCGCTTTTGCAATTGCGCTACCATCGACTCCAATGCCTCTGTCGATAGCTTGCTCAAGTCGTTGTCAGAGGTAAACGTATCGCCAAGTAGGCTCTCGTAGACTCGCATACTTCCCATAAGCTTTCCTCGCTGCTTTCCTCGCTGCTCGCCGCGCTGCTCGCCTATCTCTATTCCCTCCTGACGTCCCTCCTGCCTCGCGTCAATCAGATTGGACTGGATATCCAAATTGGCTTTTTCTCTTGCATCGCACATCTGCTTTTCCTCCGTTATCTCGCGAATCGCATTCAACTCACCCGTCGCTCGAAGAAACTCCAAACCCGGAAGTAACTCTCGTAGCTCTTCAACCGTATGTTCACTTTTGGCTCGCCAATCTGACTAGTCGATACGCTCACGCAGTGAGTGCCGCGACAAGTTGCCCAATCAGTATGAGCAGCAACGCGACACAAACTCCAATTAGAATCCATGAGGTCAATCGGAAAACGTGTTCTTGCGACTTCCTTTGACTTGTCCAGCTGAGGAACTCCTGTTGGTCCATCATGCGCGCGAGAACCTGTTGCGAAAAACCTTGTTGAGTCGGTTTCTCGCCAGACGCGGTAAAGTAGACTCCGCTAAACATCGTCGGATCTGGATCGCTGGACCTATGCGGCTGAGTCGCTATCGATTCCGCAAGAAAGGAGTGCAACGCTATCCCAAGTCGACCTCGACACGCGACTATCAACTGGAAGAGTTTGTGATTTCCTGGTTGCCCAAGTCCGTTTGCAGTTCGAAAGCAACGATAGACAGCAGCGCTGACCATTTGCAAAGAGCGATTGCACGCATTCCGTATTGCTGGCCATTCTGGCAATCGTTGAAGTTCGAACGCCTCGCCGAGCGCGTCCCGAGAGGATTTCTCCCGTCCCATTCTCCGTATCAATTCAGTGAACCCCACCAACTCGTGCATGCGGTCCACAACGACGGTTACGGGAGCCAATAAACCCAAATGTTGTTGAATCTGCAGCGAGTCACGACGGAACGCTTGCCCACACTGCCGCGAAAACCTTGCGCAATCCATGAGCTGCGGACCATCGATCCATGCGACTATTCCATTGACGGGAGCTGACTTGCCCCTCGCAACCTTCAGCCGCTTGCAAGTGTCTTCCAACAAAGACTGTAGCCTTACGATTTCCTTTGAGGACAGGACAGAAAAATGCTGTTGCTTTGGGTGAATGGGCTGTTGCGGTTCTTCATCCGCGATGTTGGCGGAGTCCGTTGGTTCGCGATCCAAATCGGAGAAAAGTCTCTCTGTTGCTTCCAACGATTCGAGGACTTGTTGGTCACTTGACCGAGGCGACGGTTTTGTTGCTGACGATCGTTCTTCGGAATCCAGCGTGGCCACAAAGTTGAGAAAGTCACTACCGGTACTTTCGGCACTGGGACCAACCATCGCATGCGGTGCCATAGCGAGGAACGTTATGGAGTCCTGTCGTTGCAGTTGTTGCTGATTGCGAGAAGACGCGTTGGCTTCGATCTCCTTCAAGGGGACTTTTTGAAGCTGCACCATTTCAATCAAATCGGAGGTGGCCAACTCATCTTGCCGGTGTAGAGCAAATCGGTTTTGCGTTGCACCAAAGGTCCCGACGTCTCCGCAAAACAATAGGATTCGGTCTTGGGCGATGTACCAACGCAGCGGTGCAGCACTCGCAACCGGAATCGGTTCGATGCTCATTTGGATTCCGGCATGTTGCAGAAAGCTCGATTGCGATTTTTCATCCTGGCAGCCAAGGACCAAGAACAGCGGCAGTTCATCTATTGCCACACCTCGCTTTCGAAGTGCTGTCATGCCGGCCTTCCAAGCGATTTCAAGCTCTCGATCTCGAGCAGGCAGATCTTCGTTCCAGAGTCGGACCGTCCAGTACGATAGGCAGCAGATCAATCCCCAAAGCAATCCTAAAGACAACATCTGGGGCCACTGCACATAATCCCCCCATGCGACGCGCTGTGGCTCGGAGTCAAAAATCGCCCAAGCAATAAGCGTTAGCAGTAACAGTGCGATCCCCATGCAGATCGCAACACAATCAGCGATCGAAAATCGAAAGAAGCTTACCAACCGATCCCGCAGTGTTGCATCACTCATCGAAAACTACTTTCCCGCATAAATGAAGTGATAGACCGCTCCGTTGGTGAGCAACAACAACAGCGCAGCGACGCTCCACCAAACTACCTGGGCTCGTCCGCAAATCGGAGGAGCTCCTTGGATGCTACGTTGAGGACCGTCAACTTCGTTGAGCACAGGCGTCACCTCGATCATTCGTAACGTCCTGTCAAGCCAAAGTTCGATGCTCGCGGGCCATTCGGAGTTCCTTCCAGCGGATCGATCGAGCACCTGTTCGACGTACATTCCTCGAAACCCCAGTACAACGCAATTGTGGAAGACCTCCAGCGCATCGCGGCAAGGCATTCCGGAAGCTTCTTTCGCCAATTCAAAGAAACGAACGCTGCAGATTCTTGATTGAAAGAGCTGCATCTCCAAAATGTGGTTGCGCCACCAATGAGCTCCCTCCCATGGCATCGTGAGCAAAACCTCATCGATCCAAACAGCCACTGCATACTTCGCTAGTTGCCAAGATTGGGAGGCACCTAAGGTCACCTCAGCTCGATCGAACAAAGCCAAGATTGCGGCGTGCTCCTGTTCGGCATTGCACGCCGATCCGGACTCGATTTTCTCGATCAGCTTGATGGCTGCGTGAAAAATAGGATCGACGGCCGCAGAGAATTCAACCCGCATCATGCAACTCCGAACAAGGCAAACTGCAGAGCATACGTTTCCTTGCCAGCCGTGATGAGGATGCTGCGATTCCCGACAAGTTCACCGCGATTGGCAATACTCGTATCGCTAATTCTCATAGCGAGAGAGCCGGACGCTTCGACGTCCTTCCATGCGGGTTGATCCAAGTCTTCTACTTGGTAGTAAATCCATTCACCCGATTTTGGCAGAGCGGCTGGAACTGCTGCACATCGTTTCAAGGCAACACCGGGCGCCCGCGCGGCGAACCATTTTTCTACTTGACCCGTGCTTCCCAACTTCCAATCCAAATGCCCCGCGGACATGAGCTTATGCACCACCTCAGCCTCGAGGTTTCCTTTGTGAATCCCTAGAAACCATCGGCGAGAAATTGCAAATTGACCTCGATCGATAGTCAACTGCATACCGTTTTCACTGCCAACAAACATGATTTGTCGGTAGGGAGCGCGTTGCAACCCATCGACAGCACTCAGAATTCGACGCTTGAGCTCAAAGAAAATGCCTCCCAAGTCTTCATGATCGTAAGGTGATGTTGATTTGGAAACGCGATTGGCATGCAGCAGATCGAGCGTGCCGGCTAGCCGAGCCAATTCAATATAGAGCGTCAAAGGATGGATTCCTCGCGAGTTGGCTAGAACTCGCAAGACAGAAGCTGCTGGATTGACAGCTTGTAGTACCAACAATCGCTGCACATCCAACGGAGTGTTTGCATGAAGTGTTCCACCCGTGTCGAACAACTGCTTTGAATACTGCTCGCTGTAGTGTTGCATCAGGTCGTAAATCGACGTGAGAATCTGCGTACGCATCAGAGTGCTTGCCGAGCAGTCCATCAACGGAGGGATGTAGTTCGAATCCATTCTCACTTGAACATCGTCTTCCTCTCCCCGCCGAACTCGAGCGATGCGGAGCGTATCGTAGCCCGCCAGATCGTCTGTACTGAGGAGGATCCTCGCATTCAGTTCTCGCAACTCCACCGGCTTGATGCATGCCGCATCCAATTCGTCTGGCAAATCGAGCCATTGAGCACGAAAACGCGATCCATTGCGATGGTCGGCAGCATCGACGTTTTGGTATCCCAACTTTAAGCGAGGTACACCGACGTAAACGTCTACGTATCGGATCTCTTGCTCGACGTACAGCCCGTGGGACGAGCTACCCACAGAAAGCTGCGTTGGCAAAGTATGCGATGCCGCAGATTGAGACCGTCTTGAAAGCGAATCCAATGATGGCCGCAGGTCGCGGCGCTCCATCACAAAGCCGGTCGAGGATTCGATAATTGCACCGGAAGCTGTCTTGCAACGCAACGAATCGAGTTGAAGGAAGCCTGCAGAAAGCGCGTCGCTATTGATCGCTAGTTCGAGGACACCATAACTGTGCGGCGCCTGCCACTGCTCACCGGTGCATACCCGCTCCGTCCAATGCCTATCCCAAGCTTGGAAATGATGCGGCTGCAGGAAAAGTCCTTCGTGCCAATTGACTGCTGGGAATTGCATAAGTGAAGTTGCTTGGGGTGAATTCAAACATTTGGCATAGACCGCAACAATTCCTGTATCGACACAATCCGCACAGACGATAAATCCAAATAGTGTTCCAGAAGTTCCAAGCCTAACCGAATGCATGCAATCAGAATGAGTAGCCCGTGGTGCTAGCGACTCTGTTCGCTCTGTTGTTCACACCGTTTGAACCCCCAAACGGGCAGGGTACCGTCGTGCCCACTCGTCCTATCGGGTTGTTCCGAAGCGAATGGGAAACCATCTCTGAATTCCCCTCCATTGACCAAACCTCGCAAACATCTACCGTTTACCAACAGGCAACGTTGCCCCGTTTGCCCTCTCAAACACATTTAGTTCAAACAAACTTAGTAAGTCACGCTTACAATCCCCATTCCGAAGCGTTCGATGGCGATCCTAGAAATACTGCCTACGGTTCGTCCGCTAGCTCTCCACTAAGCGGTTACCAAGAATCCTATTTCGAGGGACAGTCCGGAACCCCATTTCCGTACTCCGACACTGCTCCGATGGATTCTGACGTTCCAACGACGATACCCTACCCAGCAGAGCTCGAAAACCCAGCATGGTATCAAACGGGAAATCCAGAAACGGATGTTGTTCATGGACGGGCTCGTTGGGGGGCGCAACGTTGGCTGAACGTAAAGCATTTGTTTGGAAAACGAGCCGGTAGGGACTATGGCTTGGGATACGAGCGAGTGATGTTTGCGCCGATGGTTATCGATACCGCGATCAGCAGTCCCTATGCGGGAGTTCGCATACGTTCGGATCGCGGTTTATCATCCCCCGATCGCCTTGAATACCTTTGGGCCAAAGCAGGTCGCGGCCCAATCGCAGAAACACGTGTCGATTTGATCGATACGGTTTATCGGACAGAACTAGGCAACTCAAAAGCAGCGTTGATCAGTGAGATCAGTATGCGGTCTCTCAATCCGGAAGTGAACGGCAACACAGTTGGCTTCGGCGACATGGTACTAGGAGGCAAAGCGCTCGTTTACGATGGGAGATGCACCAAGATCTCGACGATCTTCTTATCGTATCTCAATACGGGGCCCACAAAACGCGGTTTGGGTACCGGGCATGTTTCGCTCGAACCGGGTGTCTTGTTACGTCATCAGTGGACAGACGCGACATTCTTGCATAGCGAGATCAAATACAGGTTACCTATCGCTGGATCCTCTGGTTTCGCTGGCGATGTGCTGACGACAGGATGGGGACTCAGCACGATTTGGCGAGAAACAGATCGCTATGCACTTATGCCAACACTAGAACTCCAAACGCATTCGTTCTTGTTTGGTGGTCAAACGCTAACCAACGGTACTGTGCAGCGCGTCGACGGAATCAACGCAATCGACCTTTTCCCTGGAATGCGTTGCGCCTACGCGAAATCCGCGATGGGTACATTCGAAGCAGGTTTAGCCGCCGGCGTAACCTTGGCGGACCGAGACTGGTTCGATTCGCGAATGGTGCTGGATCTAAGATGGCTGAGGTAGTCATGTAGATCGGGACTTTTGTCGCGAACAAACGTACCGTCGGGACAATGCTCGGGACAATGCCTCCACCAAATGGTGCTTTCCTTTTTCCGTTCGCCGCTGCGACAGGCAATGCAATCCCTACTAACACCAAGATCCCCTCGGCCCTTTCAAATCCTTGTTGTGAATTTCTCGTAGAACTATATCCTGCACCGACGCTTGACCTAGCGTTCTCTGGTTTTCGCACGGATATACCCCTGAGCACGCACGGATAAACTCCTGAGCACGCACGAATATGTCCCCAGAGAACGAATTCACTCTCACCGGCTTTGCTCACTATAGAAGCACAAAAAGGAACCCATTCGTGGTTCCTAAAACAGCAACTGATTCAACACTGAGTTGGTATTGTTGTGCCAATCCCCACGTTTTATTGCAATCCTAATACGTGCCGCAAGCAATCCATCAAAGTTGTTGTTCGAAATGGAAAGCCATCTTCTAGCAATCGTTTGCAGTTGGCTCGAGTGCTCGCAAGCAACATCGCGTCTGCCATTTCACCTAGGACCGCGCGGAGAACAAACGAGGGTGTGGGAATTAGCGACGGTCGATGGAGTACGCTCCCTAAGGATCTTGAGAAGGTGCGATTGTCCACCTGCTCCGGCGCGACTAGGTTGTAAGCATCCACACAGTTTGGATTGGCTGCCAAGTACAAAAAACCCGCAGCAGCATCATCTACATGGATCCAACTCCAATACTGCCGCCCATCCCCAACTGGGCCTCCCAGACCGAGCCGAAATGGGAGCAACAGCTTTGATAGAGCACCTTGCTGGGGATGCAATGCGATACCCAATCGGCCAATCGCGACTCTGCCCCCTGCTTTGGCAAACTCATGCGCGGCGTCTTCCCAATCGCGCGCGAGGACTGCGAGAAAATCAGTTCCTGCTCCAGCTTGTTCGTCCAACACCTGCGATCCCCGGTCACCGTAGATACCGACTCCCGAAGCGCAAACGAGAGCTTTGGGTGGAATCTCCAATCGAATCAAATCCTGGACCAAAGTTTGCGTTCCCTGGACTCGGCTCTCGCAAATGGATCGCTTGACGGAATCTGTCCATCGCTTCGAAGCAATCCCTTGGCCGGCAAGATGAATGACTGCATCCAACCCCTGCATCGCAGCCAGGTCCGAAAAGCCTTTGCCTGGATTCCAGACGGTCGAAACAGAAGAGCTCGGAAAATCCTGCGATCGACCTTTTGTCGAGGTCCGCAGAATTCGGACCGCTCGATGCCCAAGCACCGAAATCAAGTCGACAAGTCGCCGACCGATCATACCCGTACTTCCAGTCACTCCGATGCGAAGTGTCCGCTCACCGGAAAACTTTCGCAAAAAAGTCTGTAATCGCAAATCAGCTTGGGTGGTAAGGTGACGGTAAGCAAACATCGCTTTCAGTTTGCGGTCCACCAGGGGCAACCCCATTTTGCCCAACAAGCCGAACTTCATTTCGAATCGCACTCGATCCACGAGCACCGAAGTTCCGTTTTCTCCGATCTCAAAACAATGATCGTGAATCCAAGTTTTAAACGGGCCAGAAAGTTGGATATCTTGAAAGCTTTCTGGCTCGTGTAATTCGGTATGCCTTGCGTGCCACTGTACTGGGACGCCGAAGAGTGCGTTAGAGATAACCACTTCCGAACCAACAGCCAAAGAATCGCTACGCTTCTCAATAGAGATTTTTTCCCACGGTGGGATAAGTCGATTAAGAGCACCGGAATGGGAATGGTATTGAAAAAGGTCTTGTCGCGCGGAGGGCATTGGCGACGAAAGCGAGAACTTTAGCATGAACTACATTTCGGCCTCGGGGAGAGTTACGGCTTCGCTCATTCCTCGGAGCTTGTCTAATGCGCGTTTTTCAAGTTGCCTGATTCGCTCTTTGGAGACACCTAGTTTATCCGCCAGCCGTTGAAGTGTCTGGATTCGGCGATGCCCTCCTAAAGAAAATCTTGCACGGATAATAAATTTCTCGCGTCGATCCAAATGATCTAGCATTAAAGTCAATCGGGACCGGAGTTCATGCCAACGATGTTCGCTCATCGATGACTCTTTCTGCTCATCGCTGATGTCGAGCCCATTATCGTGGATGCTGCCCAGGTTACGTTGTCGGTCCTTTTGCTTCTCCATCACGCTTCGATAAGTATTACGACGGACTACCTGAGTCGCGTAGGTACTGAATCGAAACCCCAGGCCCACATCGAACTTATCCACGGCCCGCAGCAAAGCAACAATTCCATCACTTAGTAAATCGTCGAACCCATTCTGCGGATTAACGAACTTCTTCACGATGGAAATCACCAGACGCATATTAGACTTCACGATCCAATCGCGATACCAATCGGCTGCCTTCAGCAGACACTCGATCCGTCGCATCGTCCAGGCATCGGCTGTCTCTAACTTAGTTTTCAGAGAGTCAGCTTTGAATCGAAGATAGTTCATTCGATTGAAGACGCTCTTTTCCTCGTCTGGGGTTAGCAGTTTCGCTTCGCAAAGTCTCGCCAAATTAGCGGGCAAAACAGGTGCCTTGGTTGTCTTGGTAACTACCTCGGCAAAGTCCGTTCCAAGAAAATGATCCCCTAAAATCTTTGATTCCGAAGTCGACTCGTAAAACGTTTCACTGTCGATAAATTCGATCTTCGAAGCCTTAAGCTTTTTGAAGGCGAGTTCGTTTTCACGCGACGAGGTGACCTCCGCGGTCATCAACTGCATGAAGTGTACGAACGACTCTTCGACTGCTTTACGCCGAAAGGTTTTGACTGGCTTGGCCGGCTGCTTGTTTTGTGATGCGATCGACTTCCTAGTCTTTTTTGCGTCTTCGGATTTGGTTGCGGTTGCTTGCACGATTGCGAACTCCAGTCAGGTGGGGTAATTGAGCACGATCTTTGCGATTTGATTTGCAAAAGACCGGACAAGAGTTTGTTCGCTGGGTAACTCACTCTAGATTCGTTCAAAACGTTCATTTTTGGATTTATATCCAAGCCAGGTATACTGGGCAAGGAAATGATTCGTTAACCGAAGATTGGATTTTCGTCGATCTTAGGCTAAACTGAGATGGCCGAGAAAAGGCGAGGTAGGTTGGGATCGTTGTCCCTGTCATCCCTAAAATCTTCGCAAATTCCTTCAAGCTCGGGGCAGATGGTCCCATGCTACGGACGAAAAATTACTTTTGTCGGCGGTGTCTAAACATCAGGTTTACGATGCAAAATGCAGATTGGCGTCGACGTCTCTCCCCATCGAACTGCCTGCTTGCACGGGGTAAAGCCCCGGGCGAGTTAGATCCGGTCAAATCGTTCATTTCGAGACTTTTGAAAGTCACCTAATTGCCCTTGAGGAGTTCTTTTGGAAGACATTTTCACGCCAAAGCAGGTGGCTGCGGCACTGCAGGTCAGCGAGTCCTCTGTGAAGCGATGGTGCGACCGGGGGGAAATCCGAACGGACCGGACAATTGGTGGTCATCGCAGAATTCCACTGGGTTTTCTACTCGCGTTTCTAGAGTCAACCAATCGGAGACTTATAGATCCCGAGGCCATTGGGATGGAGCAGCAGGATCGCAAAATCAGCAGTCCAACCACCGAATGCCTTGGATTGTCAGACATGAAAGAGCAGCTAGAGCAAGCGATCCTTTCCGGATCCGAAGCTGCGTGTCGCCGATTAGTCTGCACCTGTTTTTCATCGCAAGGTGGGATGGGGCCTCTGGCTGACGATTTGATTTCCCCTGTCTTTGTTTCCGTGGGCGATAAATGGCAGCAGGGTGCAGTCAATATTTATCAGGAACGACATGCTTGCCAGATTATCGTAAGTCTAGTCCATGAGCTGCGTAGGCTGATCCCGGAACCGAGTGGATTGGCACCGCTAGCTATGGGTGGGACACCGACAGGGGACCAGTACCAGCTTGGGACTCTCTTCACAGACATGGTTTTTCGCGAGCAAGGTTGGAGAACCACCAACCTAGGTTCGAATATCCCTTTCGCAAGTTTGCTTTCCGCTGCCAGAAAACATATGCCCAAGGTTTTCTGGTTGAGTATTTCGCATGTGGAAAATGAAGTCGAGTTTCTAGAGGGTTATGCTGACTTTGCAAAGCGGCTTCCCAAAGGGATCCTTTTGTTGGTTGGTGGACGTGCTTTGAACGACCAACTTCGCCCCAAAATGATTTACTCGTCCTACTGCGATGGGATGAAACAGCTTGCGACGTTGGCAAAAACGCTAAAATCGGGAACTCCGTCCAAATTAGTATTTGGAGGGAAAGACTCCCTTTCGCTGGTTAGTAGAGTACAAAAAAGTTCCGCCAAACACTAGGATAGATCGCTTGGTGTAATCTCATCTACAAATAATTTATAAGCTCGTCATGTCTGGTATTCGCAACGACCAAGATGGTTTCGATCTCGGGCTCCCTGACTTTTCTCAGCCGGGGTTTACGACCCCATTGCCCGCTAGCACATTGAAAATGCCGTCGGTCCCTTCCGCCCTTGCAGCCAAAAACGTTGCATCTCAGACTTCCTCGGACGAGTTCGTCGAGACTCTGCCACAAAGTCCAGAGAGTGTTCCAGCGGTGAGGAATTGGCTATGGACTACGGTTCCTAGTTGGATGATCAGCATGTTTGTCCACGTTGCAGCCATTTTAGTCCTAGCCGCTTGGAATCTGGAACCGATCCGAAATGAGCTTCGGATGTTGTTGGTGTCGACTGAGTCTACCAGCGACGCGGAGGAGCTTTCGATGGAGCAATCGAATGCGGCAGAGATGGTGTCGACGGAAAGCGATGAAGCGCCGTCGGAGTCGCCAACGGTCGACCCAACGATCGCCGAAGCGGTGGTCGATGTCAGCTACTCCGATGTGGTCGCCGCCAAAATGCCTGCCGTTTCCATGCCAAGCATGACGCAGAGTCTTATCCCAAAGAACGGAGTTACTGCACAAGCCAACGTAGCCTTGCGGGCTGGGCTAAACAGCAGATCCAAGGAAACGAAAAGAGACCTTTTGAGTAAATACGGCGGATCGAGTGATACCGAGAAAGCCGTTTCTCTCGCCCTGAAATGGCTTGCAGCGCATCAGGATCCGCAATCGGGCGCTTGGACACTTGCGCATAGCTTGGTATGCAAAGGTAAATGTGACCATCCTGGCGAACGTCTTGGCAGCCTCAATGCTGCAACCGGTTTGGCACTGATGTGCTTTCTGGGGGCAGGCCAAACACACTTGGAAGGAGAGTACAAAGATACCGTGTTCAAGGGGCTGAGTTTCTTGATCAACAACATGAAGTTTCAAAAGGGAGAAGGGTCATGGTATGCAGGCTCCGGTTTCAAAGGCTTCGATGATATGTATGCACATGGCATCGCCACCATCGCAATGTGCGAAGCCTACGGCATGACAAAAGACCCAGCGCTTCGCGACGCGGCGGAAGCCGGATTGCATTTCTTGCGTTTCGCACAAAACGAATCGACTGGCGGATGGCACTACGCACCCAAAGGGTTGGGTGACACTTCGGTTGTTGGTTGGCAAATGATGGCTCTCAAGAGCGGCGCGATGAGCGGCTTCGCAGTCGATATAGATGTTGTTCGCAAAGCCAATTTCTTCCTGGACCAAATGGCTTTCGATGAAGGGGCAAGCTACCATTATGACTTCAACTCCAAAGGCAAGGGGGCGAAGTACAATCAAAGCTGTACCGCTTGTGCTGTCCTTTGTCGTATGTACTCTGGAATGTCAAAGGACCATCCCTCTATCAAGGCAGCCGTAGAGAAATTTAGCAAGGCTGGACCGAGCAAAACCGGTACCTACTACAATTACTATGCGACGCAGGTGCTCAAGCAGTACGGGGGCAAAGAATGGGAAAGCTGGAATGCCAAAATGCGAGACCAGCTCTTGGCGACCCAACTCAACACTGGCCATGCGGCTGGAAGTTGGTATTGGGACGACAGTCATAGTTCCGACAGTGGCGGTCGATTTTATACGACTTGCATGGGGACAATGATGCTCGAGGTCTACTATCGCTACATGCCTCTGTACAACGAACAATCCGCCGAGGATGTCTTCAAGCTATAGCCACAAGGGTTTAAACCGCGCAGCGACGGTCTCGCACATCCCACAACCATCAAATCCCTCACCCCGAATCTGTTGGGCCATTTGGGTGTCCGCCTCGCTCGAGGCTTTATGGCCTCGAGCGGTTAAACATTTTGCAACCTTCGTGCTAGAATGTCCAGGACGTAAGATCCACTGCTTTGGCGCATCCAACGTATACCCTATTACAAATTCTTTAACGCTTGAGAAAAAAATGAACAAACACAATAATGGGTGGGCCCTGCTCACTGGGATAATTACATTCGTGATGGTCGCCATGGTACAGGTTGGGAATGCTCAAACTCTCGCTCCTGCGGCGGTTGATTCCAAACCCGCAAACTCGGAAGGGGCTAAAGTGAAAACGGAAAAAGCACTTTTGGCAGGTGGATGTTTCTGGGGTATGGAAGACCTATTTCGCAAGCAACCCGGAGTTGTTTCGACTCGCGTCGGGTACTCAGGCGGAGATGTAAAGAACGCTACGTATCGCAATCACGGGACACATGCCGAAGCGATCGAAGTCGTTTACGACCCGAGCAAAACGGACTTCCGAAAAATCCTGGAATTCTTTTTCCAAATCCATGATCCAACGACAAAGGATCGCCAAGGCAATGACCGTGGAGCGTCGTACCGTTCTGCGATCTTCTTTACTAGCGACGAACAAAAGCGAGTTGCACTGGACACGATTGAGGATGTCAACGCAGCTGGTTTATGGCCCGGCAAAGTAGTGACCGAAGTTGAAAAAGCCAGCGACTTCTGGGAAGCAGAGAAAGAGCATCAAGACTATCTCGTACGAAACCCAGGTGGTTACACTTGCCATTACCCTCGAAAAAATTGGGTACTGCCGAAACGAGCGACCGAGAGCAAGTAATTCGACGAACAATTTACCGTCCGCCGCGCTCGGCTAGAATCTACTCTTTGCGTTGTGATTCTTGAGAGATCAAACGATCCAGCCGAGTAAGAACACGGTGCTCCAATTCATCGGTTGTCGGTGGAGAATCGGTGACATGCACGCTGTTCGATTCGACAACAATCGCGCCGGTTCCAGGCATACCAAAAGGTTCGCAAAGGACTCCACTGTGCACACAGACCCTATTGCGACCTCCTGTCTTTGCGCTGTAGAGCGCCTCGTCCGAGCGGCGAACGAGTTTCCCGATCCGCTCATCGCTCAGGATGCGAGCAACACCGCAACTAATCGTTATCGATATCGTGTGTCCCTCCGCGTCGATCGATTTCCCCGCGATCGCAAGACGCAACTTTTCCATGATCGTCGCCGCAGGCTGGACTTCGCCATCGAAGATAACCGCAAATTCTTCGCCCCCATATCTTGCGACGATCATCGAATCGTCTTTCACTTCTCCAAGTCGGTTTGACATCTCTCGCAGAACTGCGTCGCCAGCCGGGTGGCCATAAGTGTCATTGATTTTTTTGAAGTGATCGATGTCGACGATCGCCAATGTGAACGGTTTCTTGGTGGCCTGCCATTTAGCAAAGCATTCATCCAATTTCTGGTCGAAAGCCTTTCGATTCGATAGCCCGGTGAGCCCATCGGTTCTAGCTTCGGTCAAATAGCCTGCCAACTGTTTGGTCTGAACATCGAGTTTTTGCTCGGCGGAGTCCAAGCGGGATTGCAGTTGGCCGTTCGCATCCACAATCCTATCGAGCAATCGTTGCACCTCTTCCTTGGTGCGAACCTTTTTGTTGTCGGCTGCGTCTCGGGTCAAGGTCTGCATAGTGGACTGGTAGCGGCTGAAGTCGCCTGCAAAGTCGGATGTCCAGTTCGCCATGTTTTTGAGCGCGGTAGCAATCTGCTGTTGTTCTATCGCAAACTGGCTTGAATTTGCAAAACCAACCCTTTTGCCCATCCAAACGCCCAATGCGATTCCGATGGCCAAGAGCGTGGTTCCAAACAATAGGCCCATCAACAAGTACAACAACGGCATCGTGTTCATTCGTCTGCCTCATTGCGATCCGAGTCGCTTACACGGCTATAAAGTGGTTTTGAAGCGATTGGAGTGCTCATCCCTTTTGGAGTACCGACAGTCTGTATCCCTGTATCGGCGCGCAGCGGGTTGGGACTGGATTGCATAGCAAGAGCAGAGAGGTCCTCCGTCTTGGCAACCGTTACTATTCCGTTGTTGGAAACGGTGAAGCCCCGTTTGCGGTCTAGTTCCAAATCAAAACCTATTTCGAATCCCGCTGGGATGCAAACTCCTTTGTCGATGATCGCGTTCCGAATGTTGGCGCGACGCCCAACCTCGACCCCTTCGAAAAGTATACTATCGGACACTTGAGCGTAGGAGTTAACTCGCACGCTAGGTCCAAGGATGCTGCGTTCGACCTTGCCGCCGCTGACGATGGAGCCTGCGCAAACGATCGAGTCAAGGGCCAGTCCACATCGGTCGCCGTCCCCCCGCGATCCGAAAACGAACTTGGGTGGTGGCAGGTTCTTTTGCTGAGTTCGGATCGGCCAGCTTTCGTCGTAGAGGTTCAGGAGCGGGTCGATGCCAACGAGATCCATGTTGGCTTCATAGAACGCATCGAGGGTGCCGACGTCTCTCCAGTAAGCGTCCTGTTTGCGATTTTCGTCTCTAAAGGGGAACGCGAAGACGCGATGGCGATCGATGATGGAAGGAATAATGTTCTTTCCAAAATCATGATGACTTTTGGGATCGTTTGCATCGTGACACAGTTGCTCAAAAAGGAATCGCGTGTTGAACACGTAGATTCCCATCGAGGCAAGCGCGTGGCCAGGATCGTTCGGAATCTGGCAAGGGTTCGCTGGTTTTTCTTGGAAGCCGACGATTCTCTGGTCGGTGTCTATCTGCATGACTCCGAATTCTTGGGCATCTTGGGATTTGACTCGCAGAGCTCCGATAGTCACGTCGGCTTGTGTCTCTTTGTGGAACTGGATCATCGAGTGATAGTTCATCTTGTAGATGTGATCACCGGCCAAAATGATGAGGTATTTTGGTCGTTCCTTTTCAATGGCATAGATGTTTTGGTAGACGGCGTCGGCGGTCCCCTGATACCAATTCTCGTCGATGCGTTGTTGGGGCGGAACGATGTCGATGAACTCATCGAGTTCTCGGCAAAAGAAATCGCGCCAGCCGAGATTGATGTGACGATCCAGGCTCATCGCTTTGTACTGCGTCAGTACCAGCATTTTGCGTAGCCCACTGTTGAGACAATTGGAGAGAACAAAATCGATGATTCGGTAGTTGCCGCCGAATGGAACCGCGGGCTTGGCTCGATCTCTGGTGAGCGGCTCTAGGCGTGTTCCTTTTCCGCCGGCTAAGATCACTGCAAGTGTGTCTTTCATGTCATCCCTGTACGTTTGGACCTGTTGGAAAGGATTCAGCACGCGTGCCGAATGGTCAGTGCACTATAGCAAAGCTTAGACCCTATTGGGATCGAATACGGGGTTCTGCTGGAACACCGATAGGGAATCTTAGCTAAGCCTGAATGTCGCCGAGTGTACGGTCGTACAGCCGGTATGTCTTGGTTCGGATTGTGCCGGCGCGTTCAAGCGAACCCCTGGACAGGTGGTTGCTCTCCAGAACCCAGGAAAACTCCGCGTCGGTGATTCCTTGAGCCAAACAATCCGGTAGCATGCGGTCTAAGACGACTAGCCCCAGTCCCCATCTTTGGTATTCAGGAACGACGTTGGTGCTGAGAACCCTCACCTTGCTGATCTTTTTGCGACCGAAAAGTAAAGTTAAAAAGCCGAAAGGAAAAAGTCTTCCATTGATTTTCTTAATCAGCGGGTTGTAGTCGGGCAAAGCGATCCCAATCGCCACCGGCTTGCCGTCCACTTCCACGATAGATGTCAGCGAGGGATTGATCAGCAGTTTCAGCGAGGCAGCGAGACTGGCAAGCTCAGTATCGCTGAAAGGAACGAATCCCCAGGTCCCTTGCAAAGCCTGATTGTAGATATCCAAGAACAACCTGACTTCGGCCATGAAATTCTTTTTATTTGCTGGGCGAACCTTGACATTGAATCGCCGCTTCACTTCTTGAATGACGAACTGCAGTTTAGGGTCGATCGTCTTGAGCATCTCCATGTTGCCTTCGTAAGCATAGAGATCCTGCACTTTTTCAAAGCCAAAGCCGTTAATTAGCTTGTCGTAATAGGGCCAATTGTAAGTCATCATAAAAGTCGGTGGGGTATTGAAACCATCGACCAAAGCTCCCAGTTCGTAGTTCAAAGAAGGGTTGCAAGGACCGCGAACATCGTGCATTCCCTCCGCCTTGAGCCATCGACAAGCTTCCCTGAACAGCAGGTTGGCAGCCTCTTGGTCATCCATGCAATCAAAGAAGCCAAAGAAGCCACGCTTTTCACCGTATCGTTTATTGTGTCCATTATTCACAATGGCTGCGATTCGCCCCGCCACCTCACCGTCCTTCTTGACCAGGAACGTCTGGCATTTTGCATTGTCGTAAAACGGATGGCGGCGAAAATTGACAAGCTCTTCTTGATTCATCCGGATGGGTGGCATCCAGTTTGGATCGCCTTTGTATAGCTTCCAAATGAAGTCGATAAACTCTCGCTTTTGACGACGATCTTCAACACGGACGACTTCGTACTTGGAACTCATAGGTGGTAACATCGAATGGAGGATGGGATGGCACGGGCGAGTGTCTTCAAATTTATTTCAAGACTGATACTGCAAGACAATGACGAGAACAGCGGTCTATTGTCGCTGAATCGACACTCCTTGGAATGGCAATACCCTATACAATCCGTCGGTAAAGAACTGCTGTATGAATTGATCAACACGCGCGATCGGCTTTTTGGGGATCAAGACGGTGTCACCGTCACGAAGCCAAATTTCGTCGGATGGGTTGGGACGCTTACCTAAATGAGCTCCTTGCAAATCGAGCATTGTCGAAATCAATCGCCAGTCCTCAGCCCGCCGGAACACGACGACCTGACGCATATTTGCACCTAGTTTCGGGCCCTCGGCTTGTGCAAGCATTTGCGTTATCGAGGTAGGCCGATCCATTTCGAATCGACCGGGCTTGACTACCTCTCCGAACACAAAGCAAACATGTGTTGCCGTTCGCGATAATCGCGGCTCGATATCAAATCCAACAAAGGCTTCGCGGTATCGAAGATAGACTTCTCGCTTTACTTCCTCAAGCGTCATCCCCAAAACATAAACGCTGCCGAGCCCCAACAACTGGATGCGGCCGTCCGGGTTGACAATAGTAGCCGTCGCGCGTCCGCCCGCAGCAAACGGGCCGTTGACCGCGTCCTTCAAGTCCTCCAATGAGGTGTTCACCTTCACCGGCAGCACATCGATTGCAGGTGAACGAATGTACTCTTGGTAGGCAAGTTCAAGATCTTTTCGCAACGTTTGGATCGTCTTGCCGGACGCCTGGATGGGTTTGAGCATTGGCACGACGACGGAACCGTCGGGCTGAATCGTGACGCGAACCTGCTTGATACTGCTATCAGCGATCGAATCCAGACTGATCTCGTCCCCTACCATCAACTTGTATTCTTCGAGTGTCTTGTTCCTATTGGGAATATACGTAAACGTGATCTCGTCATTAATTCGGACCCGATACTCCAGCAAGTGCTGCAGCCGAATCGGGCCGATGTACTCACCGTGCCACAAGGGCTGGAATTCGATGGACTGCGCGTCGCTCCATCGCTTCTCACCGGCCGGACCTTGAGCGCAGTCGATGCCCGTGATGCAAGGTTCACAAGCGCCTGAGGTGACGCCAGTGGGTTGCTGCGGTGGGCAGAGGCGAACCGCGGGAGGGATCCTACTGCCAGCGCAGACATTGCAACTTAACGAACCACCGCAACCACAAGAAGCTGCCGTTGCAACCGATCCTGGATAACGATTTGCATCGCTCGCAAATTGGGCAAACAGCGCACCGCCAGTACTGGCTATTGCTGCCGCACAAGCTGCAAGTCCAACGCAAAGGCTGGTTATGTTATTCCAACTACGGAGTTTCATTATCGAAGAATCTTTGAAAGTAAACTATTGCCAGACTTAGCGCTTCGCACACTCAAGTCGTTTGCACCACGACTAGTCGACTGGTTGCCCAGGGGACTGTTCTGAGGGGGTGTTGCCATCGTCGGCACAGGGCTGTATTTCGCAAATGTGGCTGCATCCACCGCAACGATCTCAGGATTCTCTGAGCTGAACTGCGGAGTGGATTGCGACAACGCGGTAGCCTGTTGCACTGCATAGGCCGCTTCCGAAGGGGCTCCTCGACGCCGAAACACTTCTGCCAAATTGTTCCAAGCATTAGCGCTAGGCTTCTGTTTGATCGAGTCGCTCAACGCTGCATAAGCGTCGTCGATCCGATCGAGGTGAATCAAGGTGTACCCCAGTTGGCTTGAGGCCTCGCTATGTGAAGGCTTGGCTTTTAATGCTGCTTGATAGAAGACGACGGATTGGCTTCGAAATTGACTTGCCTTGGACGGATTCAGCTCCGCTTCTTTCTCGATCGTCTTCCCATAGGCATAGAGCAAATCGGCAGCCCATGGATGTCCGTCGGATGCGGCGATAAGCTGATAACGAGCATACAAACGGTAATGCATTGCAGCCATTTCCGTGGACGTGGAATCCAATGGCCTATTCTTCAATGCTTCGGTGCGATGGGTGTTGACGACTGCTTGAATGGCTGCATTATGACGGCCCCCAATGGACTTATGAAAATCCAATTCTTCATGGAGTGCGGTTACCGCTTTTTCAAATGCAGATTCACTGAATATCTGGCCTCGATGCAAGTCCATCGTTCGATAGAGTCGCAGAAGCCCTTCGCTTGCCTCCTGCCTCGCACTCAGCACCGCTCCGCGCTTGAGCAACACGTCGCAACGATCCAACCGCTCTCGCAACTCTTGCTCAATGGCTTGCCAGCCCGGTAACGACTCCAACGCTTGTGGTGGTCCTGCGAAGTCCGACGGCGAACTTGAAAGAAGCTCACTACTGACACGTTCCGCCAACGCAATGCGTCTCATTTGAGCTTCGGAGACTCGTCGCTCCACCGGTGATTTGTCGCGATCCTCCAAGCCAGTTTCGCCTTCCGTGGGCTGCTCCTCAAACCGAGGTTGACCCATACTCAGTGGCACTCGGGAAGGTGGGTTGGGCTTGCTGGTCGGTTGAGATCGAGTGGACCTATCACCGTTTAGCGGACCGCTCTCAGCGTCGCTGCTTTCGGCGGGAAACGAACGAGGGGTTGATCTCAGCTGGATCGGTTGTTCTCGACCGGCGGTAGACTTAGTAGACGCAGTTTGCGATGGCAAGAAACGATTCGCTCTCTCATCAACGCGATCTGGCAACCCCACCGATATGCGACCATTGCCAACAACGGTGCTAGAAACGCGTTGACGACTCGAATCGAATTCGGACGGCGAGGCGGAGGGAATGTTCGACTGGCTTGCGGGGCCAGCCGGAACATCTAGCACAAAGGACTCTTGCTGGAAGTCACGTAGAGAACCAAAGGTGGCTGGGCTTGGTTTCGGCGAAGAGGCATATTCATGCAACGTCGGTCTATTTGCGTGTGGCTCAGCCGATGGGGACACTGGCCCCAAAAGAGTAACAGGCGCAGGGCGATTATTTTTATTTGATTGCGGTTCTGCGATTCGACCTTTACTGCTACTAGCAGGCACATTTATCGAGACCGGCGTTGTCGTCATCGGTTGACGCAACCGCTTGCTGGGCGAACGACTGGACTCCTCTTGGTTGTTCACCTCAATCGTTTCCGTTCGCCTGGAGGATTCCGTTCTCTTAGACCAAGGGGAGGCGGGAACATCCCCCGATGGATACTGAGCAATTGCCGTGGCGCTCAGGGCGGCTGTTGAGATGCCCAATCCCAACGCAATCGCGAAGGTTTGGCGAAGCATTCTCTTGCGGAACGCACGGGCAGTTTGCGTTTCACTTGCTTCTTTGTTGATGGGCAATGACATTTCCAACTCCAAATCGTACTTCGGACGGTGCGTTCGGAATCAACGCAACAGGCGTTACATTCGGTATTTTTGGTCTTCGCCGTTCAATCATCATGCCCCCCAAGGAGTGCAACCTGATTTTGGTCGTCTTACAAACCGAAAATCGAGAACAGCTTTCCCAAACTACCCGCCTCGCCCTGTCGATTGGACAATCCGCTGCTGGCCGCTACAATCTCCGCCGTTTCAACTATCTTTTCCTTCGATTCACCTTTAGAGCGTTCATCAATGGCAGCGATCAAACGAGTGGCAATTTTGTTTGCGGGTGGACCTGCTCCCGCCGCGAATGCGGTTATTACCTCGGCAGCTTTTACTATGCTGAATGCTGGCATCGAGGTCTTTGGGATCAAACATGGCTACTCAAACCTGATCGATTTCGACGCAAAGACGCCTCTGGTCGAGAACAAGCATTACATTAAGTTATCTATGGACAGGCTTGAGTTCTCAAGAACTGAGCCAGGCATCATGATTGGCACAGCACGTTCCAATCCGGGGAAAGGAGTATCGAGTCCCGCACATTTGCGTGACGCAGAAAAGTCCGCTCCATTGCATCGTGTTTACTCGGCTTTGAGGTCGTTGGGGATCGACGCGCTAGTGAGCATTGGCGGCGACGACACGCTAAAGACCGCCAACAAGATGAAACTGTACCAGGACACGCTGCCGGCGGATCAAGTTCGCATGCCCGTGATTCACTTGCCTAAAACAATCGACAATGATTATCCAGGGATCGATTTCACTTTCGGATACTTTAGCGCTGCCGAAACGCTTGCCAACGAGATCCGAAATCTGAATCGCGATGCTGCGGCTGGACAAGCTTACTTTCTATGCGAAGCGATGGGACGATCAGCAGGTTGGCTAGCGTATGGAGCAGCCATAGCTGGTGATGCCAGTATGGTCCTGAGCGTCGAGGACATCGTTGGGCCGCTCAGAAATACAGAAACCACAACGCATGCAGACGGGACAGTCAAAACCCGTAACGTCATGAACTTAGATGTGGTCGTAGAGAAAATGGTCTCCACAATGATTGCCAGAGAAAAGGCTGGACGAAACTACGGAGTGATTGTGATTGCCGAAGGCCTAGCCGAATATTTGCCGAGTTCCTATCTAGATGGAATCCCTCGCGACGATCACGGGCACATCGCCATTTCCAACATTGCAATCGGCAAGGCTTTTGCGACGATGCTGGGCGATGCTTACAAAAAGAAGACAGGGAAAACTAGAAAGATCAATGGTTTGCAGCTTGGATATGAATCGCGGTGTTGCGTACCGACAGCATTTGATGTCAT